>NZ_JBEXET010000031.1:0-91191 GCF_040606415.1 Streptomyces sp. NPDC005423
GCCCGGTTACATTTCGAACCCGGAAGCTAAGCCTTACAGCGCCGATGGTACTGCAGGGGGGACCCTGTGGGAGAGTAGGACACCGCCGAACAATCTTTGAAAGGGTTGGATCCTGAACTTCGGTTCGGGGTCCAACCCTTTTTTGTTGTGCGTCACTTGGAGTTCACGTTGCGCACTCACCATCCGAGCATGGGTACTGCTGCAATGCTCAGGGCCGCTGGTGTCGGCGTCGGTGACGAGGTCATCGTGCCGGCGTTCGGGAACGTGGAAGTCGCCGAGGCGGTGACGCTCGCCGGTGCGCTTCCGGTGTTCGCCGACATAGATCCGCTGACGTACTGCGTCGACGCCTTCACCGTCGAGGCCGTTGTGACTCCCCGTACCGCTGCCGTCGTCGCCGTACACCGGTTCGGTCGGTCGGCCGATATCGGAGGGTTGCGTCAACTGGGCCAGCGGCACGGGCTGTTGGTGCTGGAGCAGGGGGAGTCCGAGGCGCCGTACGACGAGATCGCGCAGCGGCGGGAGCGGGCTGCCTATCTCGATGCCAAGCTGCGGGGGGTGCGCACGCCCGACGGCGGGGACGGGCACACCTACCAGCAGTACGTCGTGCGGGTGCCGGGGAACGGCCGGCCGGACCGCGACGCCTTCGCAAGAGCCGTGCGGGGCAGGGGAGTCGAGTGCCAGGTGCCGGTGAAGACACCCGTGCACCGGCTGCCGGAGTTCCGGCGGTGCGTGGCGCTGCCCGAGACCGAGCGGGCCGCGGACGAGACGCTCGCGCTGCCGGTGGACGCCTCGTTGACCAGGCGGGAGATGCAGCGGATCGTCTCGGCGTGCAATGCGCTCGGAGGACTCCTCCAGCCCGCTTTCTGACCGAATCCTGGTCGGGCGGCGGAGGTTGGGAGCACGGGCCTGTTCGGGGTATGCTCTATTCCGTTGCCACGGGGAAACCTCGGTAAAGCGACAGGCCCCCTTAGCTCAGTCGGTAGAGCGTCTCCATGGTAAGGAGAAGGTCAACGGTTCGATTCCGTTAGGGGGCTCCACAGCAGAAAAGGCCTCGCCCTTCCGGGTGGGGCCTTTTCTGCTGTCTGCTTGTTCGGGGACCGGCCTTCAGTCCTTCTGGAGGCCGGGGACGCGCATCGCCAGGATGGCCATGTCGTCGGAGGGGGCGTCCGACGCGAAGCGCTCGACCGCGCGCATGACACGGGCGGCGACCGCGCCCGCCGTGAGGCCGGTACAGGTGGTCAGGACGTCGGCGAGGCCGTCGTCGCCGAGCATGCGGGTGCCCTCGCGGCGTTCCGTGACGCCGTCCGTGACGCAGAGGAGGACGTCCCCCGGGTCCAGGGTGACCGTCTGCTCGTACAGCTCCAGGTCTTCCATGACGCCCAGCAGCGGCTGAGGGTCGGCGGCCGGTTCGACCGTGCCGTCCTGGCGCAGGCGGAGGGGGAGCGGGTGGCCGGCGCAGACCACCCGCAGCTTGGCGCTGCCGTCCTCCTGGGGCCACAACTCGCCGTAGAGGAGCGTCAGGAAGCGGCTGCGGGCGCCCTCGTCGAGGATCGCGGAGTTGAGGCGCTGGAGGACCGCCGGGCCGCTGAAGCCCTCTCTGGCGAGGAGGCGGAGGGCGTGCCGGGCCAGGCCGGTGACCGCCGCCGCCTCGGGGCCGGTGCCGCAGACGTCGCCGATGGCGAAGCCGTAGACGCCGTCGCGGATGGGGAAGAGGTCGTAGAAGTCGCCGCCGACCTCGTTGCCCTCGCCGGCCGCTCGGTAGATGACCTCGACCTCGACGCCCTCGATGAGCGGGAGGTCGGGCGGCAGGAGGCTGCGCTGGAGGGACTGGCTGATCGCCGTGCGCTCCGAGTACAGGCGGGCGTTGTCGAGGGCGAGGGCGGCGCGGCGGCTCAAGTCCTCGGCCAGTTCGAGGATTTCCTGGCGGAAGTGCTCATCGGTCGGCTTGCCGAGGGTCAGCATGCCGATGACGCGGTTGCGTGCGACGAGGGGGAGGACCACCGTCTCGCCGCCGACCGCGGAGGCCGTGGCGAGGGTCGTGCCGATGCCGGCGCTGACGCGGCGGGTCGGTTCGTCCAGACCGAGGTTGCGCATGGAGGTGCGCAGGGCGGCCTGGTGGGCCGCCTCGGCGGGGGCGGCCCAGACCCGGGCGCCGGGGGTGGGTACCGGGTCCGGCGGCGGGATCTTCGACAGCAACGACTTGATGCCGTCGATGAACTCCTCGTCCTCGTGCAGGACGTACGAGAGGTAGGGGTCCGAGGACTGGTCGGCGATCGTGTAGACGGCGCACCAGGTGGCCAGTGTGGGGACCGTCATCTGGGCCATCAGGGCCAGGGTCTGGTCGCGGTCCAGGGTGCCCGCGAGGAGGTCCGAGGCCTCGACCAGGAAGCTGAGGGAGCCGCGGCGCAGCCGTTCCAGTTCGCCCAGGCGGGCCGACTCGACGGCCAACGCGATCCGGTCGGCGGCGAATTGGAGGCGCAGCGCCTCCTCGTTGGAGTATCTGCCGGGGCCTTCGGCCGCCACCCCGAGGGAGCCGGTGAGGCGACCCTCGACCTTCAGCGGGACCGTGACGACCGAGCGCATGCCGGTGCCGCTCAGCAGCGGTACGGCGCCGGGGACGGCGACCAGGTCCTCGTGGACGGCCGGCATGCGGGCGGAGCCGTAGCGGCCGGGGCCCGCCTCGACGGGGACGCGGGCGAAGCGCTGGCGGGCGGAGGGCAGGCCGGTGGAGGCGCGCACCTCCAACTCGGTCTCGTCGTCGGTCGCCAGGAGCAGGAAGGCCGAGTCGCCGTCGAGCATGTCGCGGGCGCGCTCCACCGTGCGCTGGAGGAGGCCGTCGAGGTCGTCGGGCGCGGGCGAGCCGATGAACACCTCGAAGGGGTCGGCGTGCCGGCCCTCGGCGCTGCCGGCCGCGTCGGGGGCGGGGCCGCGCGACGGGGTCTGCAGAACGGCGCGTTCGTGGTCCCGTACGAGAAGGCAGACGGTGGAGGGTTCGCCGCCCGCGTCGCGCACGCGCAGGTGCGAGGCGTAGACCGGAGTGACCCGTCCGTCGGCGCCGCGGATGCCGTAACTGCCTTCCCAGCGCGAGAGTTGGAGCGCCTCGGCGACTCCGGTGCTGGTGCCCGGGGTGTGCGGCCAGGCGGTGAACTCGGTGAGGGGTTCGCCGATGACCTGCGCGGCGGTGTGGCCGAAGAGTTCCTCGGCGTCCTCGTTCCAGGCCGAGATCGAGCCCTTGCGGTCGATCTGGATCACCGCGACGCGGACCCGGCCGTCGGCGAGGGGGAGCAGGTCGGTGGGGAGGGAGGGGCCGGCCGCGCGCGCGCCCACCGGGCGGTCGGGGAGGGTGAGCTGGAACCAGACCTGTTTGTAAGTGGGCGTGTACTCCACTCCCCAGCGGCCGGCCAGGGCCGCGCACAGTTGGAGGCCGCGGCCGCCCTCCCGGTCGGGGCTGCCCATGGTGGCCGGCGAGCCCTGGAGAGGAATCTCACGCTCCGGGTAGTGGTCGGCGACCTCGACCCGTACGCCCTCGTCGGTGCGCAGGCAGAGGACGTCCGCGGCCGTGCCCGCGTGCACCACGGCGTTGGTGACGAGTTCGCTGGTGAGGACCACCGCGTCGTCGACGATGTCGGCGAAGCCCCAGCCCTGGAGGGTGTCACGGACGAAGGACCGGGCGGTCGCCACCGATCGTCCGACGGGCTCGAAGCTGGCGGCCGCGCGCGCGGTGATCACAGAACTCCTCGGCCTGTTGTCGGGCAGGGCTCCAATGCCGATCGGCGCCTGCCCGGGCAGCGGCTGGCTCCTGGTCGGCGGGGGATCCTGGGGCGTTCCCCCAGGATGCAGTCCGGTGGTCATGGTGCGGTGCCCCTCCGATGCCTGCCCGCTCGTGCTCGTGCCACCGCCCAGGCCGGACGGAACCGGCGCGGCTGGACAGCCGCATGCAAGGTTACTTACCTTCGCGGTCCCTGCGGATGCCGGTCCGCAGTGTTTCCGTCCGGAGGGTGTGCGGACGATGTGTGAAGCTGCCGAACTGTTATGGCCTGGTTCAGACTGGGTGAAACACTGGGCAGGCTGGTGGCGAAGGTCCGGGCCGGCAGAGCAGTACCGGCCAGTGGTACGGACACGCCGAGCGAGAGCACTCGGGCACAGCAGTGACGGTCGACCCCTGCGGGAGGGACACAGTGGAGTCTGGCGCAGCGACGCGGGGCACTAAGACGCGCGCGAGAGGCGGACAGTCCGGACAGTCCCTGGACAAGCAGAACAAACCGCGCAACGGGACCGCCGAGGTGGACGCGGCCGCGCTGAACCGTCTGCTGGCCGCTCTGGTGGCCATGCGGGACGGCAACTTCCGCAAGCGGCTCACGGTCTCCGGCGACGGCGTGATGTCGGAGATCGCGGCGGTCTTCAACCAGGTCGCCGACCGCAATCTGCACCTCACGGGCGAGTTGTCGCGTGTACGGCGCATGGTAGGGCGTGAGGGAAAGCTCACGGAGCGGCTGGAGACGGGCGCCAGCGAGGGCTCCTGGGCCGCCGCGATCGACGCGTCGAACGCGCTCGTCGACGACCTCGTACGGCCGGTCTCCGAGGTGAGCCGGGTGCTTTCCGCGGTGGCGGAGGGTGATCTCTCCCCGCGGATGGAGCTGCGCACGCAGGCGGCGGACGGGACCGGGCATCCGCTGCGCGGGGAGTTCCTGAAGGTCGGCAGGACCGTCAACAACCTGGTCGACCAGTTGTCGACCTTCACCGACGAGGTCACGCGGGTGGCCAGCGAGGTCGGTACCGAGGGCAAGCTCGGCGGGCAGGCGCGCGTGCGTGGCATGTCGGGTTCGTGGAAGGACCTCACGGACTCGGTCAACACCATGGCGTACCGGCTGACGGCGCAGGTGCGGGACATCGCGCTGGTGACGACGGCGGTCGCGAAGGGTGATCTGTCGCGGAAGGTCACGGTTCACGTGGCCGGCGAGATGCTGGAGCTCAAGAACACCGTCAACACGATGGTGGAGACGTTGTCCTCGTTCTCCTCCGAGGTGACCCGGGTCGCCCGTGAGGTGGGCACCGAGGGCGAGCTCGGCGGGCAGGCACAGGTGCCCGGGGTGGCCGGCGTGTGGAAGGACCTCACCGATTCGGTGAACCTGATGGCCGGCAACCTCACCGCGCAGGTGCGGGGGATCGCCCAGGTCACCACCGCGGTCGCCAATGGTGACCTGTCGCAGAAGGTGACCGTCTCGGCACGCGGCGAGGTCGCCCAGCTCGCCGAGACCATCAACCAGATGACCGAGACGCTGCGCACCTTCGCCGACGAGGTCACGCGGGTGGCCAACGAGGTCGGTGCCGAGGGACAGCTCGGCGGGCAGGCGAACGTGCCGGGCGCGGCGGGCACGTGGAAGGACCTCACCGACTCGGTGAACACGGTCTTCCGCAACCTGACCATCCAGGTGCGCGACATCGCCGCCGTGACGACGGCCGTGGCGAGCGGTGACATGTCGCAGAAGGTCACGGTGAACGTGGCCGGCGAGATGCTGGAGCTGAAGAACACCGTCAACGGCATGGTCGACCAGCTGTCGTCCTTCGGTGACGAGGTCACGCGCGTGGCGCGCGAGATCGGCGTGGAGGGCGAACTGGGGGGCCAGGCGCAGGTGCCCGGCGCGGCGGGCACCTGGAAGGACCTGACCGACTCCGTCAACACGGCGTTCCGCAACCTGACGGGGCAGGTGCGCAACATCGCCCAGGTGACGACGGCCGTCGCCAACGGCGATCTGTCGCAGAAGGTCACCGTGGACGTCTCCGGCGAGATGCTCCAGCTGAAGAACACCGTGAACACGATGGTGGACCAGCTGTCGTCCTTCGCCGACCAGGTGACACGGATGGCGCGGGACGTGGGCACCGAGGGCCGCCTCGGCGGGCAGGCCCGGGTGGACGGCGTCTCGGGCACCTGGAAGGAGCTCACCGACTCCGTCAACTCGATGGCGGGGAACCTGACGTCGCAGGTGCGCAACATCGCGCAGGTGACGACGGCCGTCGCCCAGGGCGATCTGTCCCAGAAGATCGACGTCGACGCGCGCGGCGAGATCCTGGAGCTGAAGAACACCATCAACACGATGGTCGACCAGCTCTCCGCCTTCGCCGACCAGGTGACCCGGGTCGCCCGCGACGTGGGCACGGAGGGCCGCCTCGGCGGTCAGGCACAGGTGCCCGGGGTCGCCGGTGTGTGGCGCGACCTCACCGACTCCGTGAACGGCATGGCCGGCAACCTCACCGCCCAAGTGCGCAACATCGCCCAGGTCGCCACGGCGGTGGCGCGCGGTGACCTGTCCCAGAAGATCACCGTGGACGCGCGCGGCGAGATCCTGGAGCTGAAGAACACCCTCAACACGATGGTGGACCAGCTCTCCTCGTTCGCCGAGGAGGTCACCCGGGTGGCCCGGGAGGTGGGCACCGAGGGGCAGTTGGGCGGGCAGGCCGAGGTGCAGGGTGTCTCCGGCACCTGGAAGGACCTCACGCAGTCCGTCAACTTCATGGCGAACAACCTGACCATCCAGGTGCGCAACATCGCCGAGGTCACGACCGCCGTCGCCAAGGGCGACCTGTCGAAGAAGATCACCGTCGACGCGAAGGGCGAGATCCTCGAACTCGTCACCACCGTCAACACGATGGTCGACCAGCTGTCGTCCTTCGCCGAGCAGGTGACCCGGGTGGCCCGCGAGGTCGGCACCGAGGGCATCCTGGGCGGCCAGGCGCACGTGCCCGGGGTCACCGGTATCTGGAAGGACCTCAGCGGCAACGTCAACCTGATGGCCAACAACCTGACCATGCAGGTGCGGAACATCTCCCAGGTCGCGGCGGCCGTCGCCAACGGTGACCTGACCCGGACGGTGACGATCGAGGCGCGCGGCGAGGTCGCGCAGCTCGCCGACACCTTCAACACCATGGTGAAGACGCTGAGTTCGTTCGCCGACCAGGTCACCAAGGTGGCCCGCGAGGTGGGTACGGACGGCATCCTGGGGGGACAGGCGCGCGTCCCCGGGGTGGCCGGCACCTGGAAGGACCTCACCGAGTCGGTGAACGGGATGGCGTCCAACCTGACCGGGCAGGTGCGCAACATCGCGATGGTCACGACCGCCATCGCCAAGGGCGACCTGACCAAGAAGATTGACATCGACGCGCGCGGCGAGATCCTGGAGCTGAAGACCACCATCAACACCATGGTCGACCAGCTCTCGTCGTTCGCCGAGGAGGTCACCCGGGTGGCCCGAGAGGTGGGCACGGAGGGCCAGTTGGGCGGTCAGGCCCGCGTGCGGGACGTCGACGGCACCTGGCGCGACCTCACGGAGTCGGTGAACGAGATGGCCGGGAACCTCACCCGGCAGGTGCGTGCCATCGCGCGCGTGGCGACCGCGGTGACCCGGGGCGACCTGAACCTGAAGATCGACGTGGACGCCGCGGGCGAGATCCAGGAACTCCAGGACTACATCAACAAGATGATCGCCAACCTGCGCGACACCACGATCGCCAACAAGGAGCAGGACTGGCTGAAGGGCAACCTGGCCCGCATCTCCGCCTTGATGCAGGGCCGCCGCGACCTCGACGACGTGGCCTCGCTGATCATGAGCGAGCTGACCCCGGTGGTCACCGCCCAGCACGGCGCGTTCTTCCTCGCGATGCCACTGGTCGACGGCAAGGACGCGGGCGCCGACCCGGAGGACGCGTACGAACTGCGCATGCTCGGGTCGTACGGCTACTCGATGGGATCCATGCCGTCGTCGTTCCGGCCCGGTGAGGCGCTGATCGGGACGGCCGCGCAGGAGAAGCGCACGATCCTCGTGGAGAACGCCCCCAGTGGCTATCTGAAGATCTCCTCCGGGCTCGGTGAGGCACCGCCCGCGCAGGTGATCGTGCTGCCGGTGCTGTTCGAGGGCAAGGTGCTGGGCGTCATCGAACTGGCCTCCTTCACCCCCTTCACCCATATCCAGAAGGACTTCCTGAACCAGATCGCGGAGATGATCGCGACCAGCGTCAACACCATCTCCGTCAACACCAAGACGGAAGTACTGCTACGGCAGTCGCAGGAGCTGACCGAGCAACTCCGGGAGCGGTCAGCTGAGTTGGAGAACCGGCAGAAGGCCCTCCAGGCGTCCAACGCCGAACTGGAGGAGAAGGCCGAGCTGTTGGCGCAGCAGAACCGGGACATCGAGGTCAAGAACACCGAGATCGAGGAGGCCCGGCAGGTCCTGGAGGAGCGCGCCGAGCAACTCGCCGTATCCATGCGGTACAAGAGCGAGTTCCTGGCGAACATGTCGCACGAACTGCGCACCCCGCTCAACTCCCTGCTGATCCTCGCCAAGCTGCTCGCCGACAACGCGGAGGGCAATCTCTCGCCCAAGCAGGTCGAGTTCGCCGAGACCATCCACGGCGCCGGCTCCGACCTGCTCCAGCTGATCAACGACATCCTCGACCTGTCGAAGGTCGAGGCGGGCAAGATGGACGTCTCCCCGACGCGGATCGCGCTGGTCCAGCTCGTCGACTACGTGGAGGCCACCTTCCGCCCGCTGACCGCGGAGAAGGGCCTCGACCTGTCGGTACGGGTCTCGCCCGAGCTGCCCGCCACCCTGCACACCGACGAGCAGCGACTGCTCCAGGTGCTGCGCAACCTGCTCTCCAACGCGGTGAAGTTCACCGACTCCGGGGCGGTCGAGCTGGTCATCAGGCCGGCCGGGGCGGATGTGCCGCTGGCGATCCGGGAGCAGCTCCTGGAGGCGGGTTCGCTGCGGGACGCGGACGCCGACCTGATCGCGTTCTCGGTGACCGACACCGGGATCGGGATCGCGGCGGGCAAGATGCGGGTGATCTTCGAGGCGTTCAAGCAGGCGGACGGCACGACCAGCCGCAAGTACGGCGGTACGGGTCTGGGGCTGTCGATCTCGCGGGAGATCGCCCAGCTGCTCGGCGGGGAGATCTACGCCCAGAGCGAGCCGGGGCGCGGCTCGACGTTCACGCTGTACCTGCCGCTGCACCCCAGCGAACTGCCGCCCCAGGGCTACCAGCAGCTGCCGGCCCTGGAGACCGGTGAGCTGCTGCCGGGCGGGCTGCCGGAGCGGTCGGAGGTGGGGATCGAGACGCCGGCCGAGGTGCGCTCGTACCAGGAGACCCAGAACGGTGCCGCCGCGCTCTTCAGGCGGCGGCGCCGGGCCGTCACCAACGGTGAGCCGCACGGCGGCCAGCGGGATCAGACGGTCCAGGAACACTGGGCGGAGGAGGCGGTGACGCCGCACGTGCGCCGGGGCATCCGGTTCGGCGGCGAGAAGGTGCTGATCGTCGACGACGACATCCGCAACGTGTTCGCGCTGACCAGCGTCCTGGAACAGCACGGGCTGTCGGTGCTGTACGCGGAGAACGGCCGCGAGGGCATCGAGGTCCTGGAGCAGCACGACGACGTGGCGGTCGTCCTGATGGACATCATGATGCCGGAGATGGACGGGTACGCCACGACGACGGCGGTCCGCAGGATGCCGCAGTTCGCCGGGCTTCCGATCATCGCGCTCACCGCGAAGGCGATGAAGGGCGACCGGGAGAAGGCGATCGAGTCCGGTGCCTCCGATTACGTCACGAAGCCGGTCGATCCCGATCATCTGCTGTCGGTGATGGAGCAGTGGATGCGGGCGGAGTGACGGCGAGGAGCGGACGTGCGGTAGAAGTGACGGGAACCGGGACGGGAACGTTCGGCGTGTACATCGAGTCGCTGACTCAGTGTGGCCGCGGCCGTGTAGAAGTACGGGATGCGGGGAACCTTCTGGTCTCCCGCTACGTTTCTGCTACGTGCACAGTGACATCGCGGTGACAGGGTGTGGCGACAAGCGGGGTGCGGCTACCATGACCGGCACAAGGACGGGCGGCGCAAGGGAGTCGTCTGCAGGGGCGGCGCCCGGTGCACATCCGGGGCGAGGAGGGCGGGCCATGGTGCAGAAGGCCAAGATCCTCCTGGTCGATGACCGGCCGGAGAATCTGCTGGCGCTGGAGGCCATCCTCTCCGCGCTCGATCAGACACTGGTCCGGGCATCGTCCGGGGAGGAAGCGCTCAAAGCACTGCTCACGGACGACTTCGCGGTCATTCTGCTGGATGTCCAGATGCCGGGCATGGACGGTTTCGAGACGGCCGCGCACATCAAGCGGCGGGAGCGGACCCGGGACATCCCGATCATCTTCCTCACCGCGATCAACCACGGCCCGCACCACACCTTCCGGGGGTACGCGGCGGGCGCGGTCGACTACATCTCCAAGCCGTTCGACCCGTGGGTGCTGCGCGCGAAGGTCTCGGTCTTCGTCGAGCTGTACATGAAGAACTGCCAGCTGCGGGAGCAGGCGGCGCTGCTGCGGCTCCAGTTGGAGGGCGGCGGCAGGGCCGAGGTCGGTTCGGCCAAGGAACCGGCCGGGCTGCTCGCCGAGCTCTCCGCGCGGCTGGCGGCCGTCGAGGAACAGGCGGAGGCGCTCTCCAAGCAGCTCGACGACGAGTCGGCGGACGCGGCGGCGGTCGCCACCGCCGCCCATCTCGAACGCAAACTGACCGGGCTGCGCCGGGCGCTCGACGCGCTGGAACCGGGCACGGGCGGCGGGTCCCCCTCGGTGCGGTCGCAGAACTGACGTCCGGCCGGGGGCCAGTTGCGCGTGAGCGCGCGTCAGTTCCCCGTTCCGCAAAGGCGACACGAACGGGTGAAGCAGTGGGCACACGTGTCCGCTGCCGTCTCCACAGGTAACCTCACACCTATGGCCTCACGTCCCTCCGCAGCCAAGAAGCAGCCCGCGAAGAAGGCTGCTCCGGCGAAGGCACCGGCGAAGGCACCGGCAAGGAGCGCCGCCGCGAAGAGGGCACCGGCGAAGAGGGCGCCCGCCCGGAAGGCCGCGCCCAGACCCGCCCCCAGGCCGGCCCCGAGCCCCACGGGGGGCGTCTACCGGCTCGTACGGGCCATCTGGCTGGGCGCCGCGCACAGCGTCGGGGCGGTGTTCCGCGGGATCGGGCAGGGCGCGCGGAATCTCGACCCGGCCCACCGCAAGGACGGTGTCGCGCTGCTGCTGTTCGGTCTCGCGCTGATCGTCGCCGCCGGCACCTGGGCCGATCTGCGCGGCCCGGTCGGCGACCTGGTCGAGATCCTGGTGACCGGCGCGTTCGGCCGGCTCGACCTGCTCGTGCCGATCCTGCTCGCGGTCATCGGCGTCCGCTTCGTCCGCCACCCCGAGCAGCCCGAGGCCAACGGCCGGATCGTGATCGGCCTGTCCGCGCTCGTCATCGGCGTGCTCGGTCAGGTCCACATCGCCTGCGGCGGACCGGCGCGCAGCGACGGCATGCAGGCGATAAGGGACGCCGGCGGCCTGATCGGCTGGGCGGCGGCGACCCCGCTGACGTACACCATGGGCGAAGTGCTCGCCGTGCCGCTGCTCGTGCTGCTCACCGTCTTCGGGCTGCTCGTCGTCACGGCCACGCCCGTCAACGCCATCCCGCAGCGGCTGCGACTGCTCGGGGTGCGGCTCGGCATCGTGCAGGACCGTGGCGCGTACGAGTACGGGGACTTCAGCGAGCACGACGAGCACGACGAACGCTACGACGACCAGTGGCGCGAGGCGCGGCCCGGGCGCCCCCGCGGGCGCGCCGGCGCCCCCGAACCGTACGACCCGGGCGGCGCGGAGCAGGACGCCCTCTCCAAGCGCCGGAGCCGCCCCCGGCGCTCCGCGGTGCCGCAGCCCGACCCGCACCGCCCCATGGACGCCGTGGACGTCGCCGCGGCGGCTGCCGCTGCGCTCGACGGGGCGGTCCTGCACGGCATGCCGCCCTCGCCGGTCGTCGCCGACCTCACCCAGGGCGTACGGGCGGCCGGCGACCGGGAGGAGACCACCCCGACGCCCGTCCCGATCCCGGCCGGGCGCCCCCGGCAGGGCAAGTTCAAGGCCGAGCCCGTGGTCGCGGTGCCCGACCTCACCAAGTCGGCCCCGGCGGAGCCGCGCGAGCTGCCGCCGCGCGCCGAGCAGCTCCAGCTGTCCGGCGACATCACCTACTCCCTGCCCTCGCTCGACCTCCTGGAGCGCGGGGGCCCTGGCAAGACGCGGAGCGCGGCCAACGACGCCATAGTCGCCTCGCTGCAGAACGTCTTCATGGAGTTCAAGGTTGACGCGGCCGTCACCGGCTTCACCCGCGGCCCGACGGTCACCCGCTACGAGGTCGAACTGGGACCCGCCGTCAAGGTCGAGCGGATCACCGCCCTCACCAAGAACATCGCCTACGCCGTCGCCAGCCCCGATGTGCGGATCATCAGCCCCATCCCCGGCAAGTCCGCGGTCGGCATCGAGATCCCCAACACCGACCGGGAGATGGTCAACCTCGGCGATGTGCTGCGCCTCGCCGACGCGGCCGAGGACGACCACCCGATGCTGGTCGCGCTCGGCAAGGACGTCGAGGGCGGCTACGTGATGGCGAACATGGCGAAGATGCCGCACCTGCTGGTCGCCGGAGCCACCGGTTCCGGCAAGTCCTCGTGCATCAACTGCCTGATCACCTCCGTCATGGTCCGCGCCACCCCGGAGGACGTGCGGATGGTCCTCGTCGACCCCAAGCGCGTCGAGCTGACCGCGTACGAGGGCATCCCGCACCTGATCACGCCGATCATCACCAACCCCAAGCGGGCCGCCGAGGCGCTCCAGTGGGTCGTCCGCGAGATGGACCTGCGCTACGACGACCTCGCGGCCTTCGGCTACCGGCACATCGACGACTTCAACCAGGCCATCCGGGACGGCAAGCTGAAGACGCCGGAGGGCAGCGAGCGGGAGCTCAAGACCTATCCGTATCTGCTGGTGATCGTCGACGAGTTGGCCGACCTGATGATGGTCGCGCCGCGGGACGTCGAGGACTCCATCGTGCGCATCACCCAGCTGGCGCGCGCGGCCGGCATCCACCTGGTGCTCGCCACCCAGCGGCCGTCCGTGGACGTCGTCACCGGTCTGATCAAGGCGAACGTGCCCTCCCGGCTGGCGTTCGCCACCTCCTCGCTCGCCGACTCGCGGGTCATCCTCGACCAGCCCGGTGCCGAGAAGCTGATCGGCAAGGGTGACGGGCTCTTCCTGCCGATGGGCGCGAACAAGCCGACCCGTATGCAGGGCGCCTTCGTCACCGAGGCCGAGGTCGCGGCGATCGTGCAGCACTGCAAGGACCAGATGGCGCCGGTCTTCCGGGACGACGTCACGGTGGGCACCCAGCAGAAGAAGGAGATCGACGAGGACATCGGTGACGACCTCGATCTGCTGTGCCAGGCGGCCGAGTTGGTCGTCTCCACCCAGTTCGGGTCCACGTCGATGCTCCAGCGCAAACTGCGCGTCGGCTTCGCCAAGGCCGGCCGGCTGATGGACCTCATGGAGTCCCGGGGCATAGTCGGGCCCAGCGAGGGTTCCAAGGCGCGTGACGTTCTCGTGAAGGCCGACGAACTGGACGGCGTGCTGTCGGTCATCCGCGGAGAGTCTGGGTAGACGTCCTCCGAGGGGACGCGGCCGACCGTGACTCACCCGTTAGGGAGTGCCGGGCAACCGTTTCCGTTCGTCGCATGTCAAGTTGAGCGAGAACCGCGAGAATACGGACAGGGGTCCCACCTCGGGATCCCGTCCGACCGGTCGTCGGCGTGTCCGGCCATTCCGATGGCGTACAAAGTGCTATCGCCCGGTTGCCCCACCCTTTCGCACCCCCCCTAGACTGAACCTCCAGCACAGGCGGCCATACGCTCGAAAGGCGCCCCCGTGTCCATCGGCAACTCCCCTGAAGACGAGCGTCCGTTCGAGGACGCCCGTGAGGAAGAAGCCCGCCCTTCCATCGGCCGAGCCCTGCGGCAGGCACGCATCGACGCCGGGCTGACCGTCGACGACGTCAGCACCGCCACCCGGGTCCGTATCGCCATCGTGCGTGCCATCGAGGCGGACGACTTCACCCCGTGCGGCGGCGACGTCTACGCCCGCGGACACATCCGGACCATCGCCAAGGCCGTCCATCTCGATCCGGTGCCGCTGCTGGAGCGGTTCGACGGCGCTCACGGCGGGCGCCCGGCTCCCACTCCGGCCGCGCCCCTCTTCGAGGCGGAACGCATCCGCCCCGAGCGGCGGGGGCCCAACTGGACCGCCGCCATGGTCGCCGCGATCGTCGCCGTGGTGGCCTTCGTCGGGTTCACGGCCTTCAAGGGCGGCGACGACGGGAACGACGCCGTACAGGTCGCCGAGGGTGCCACGCCGTCGACGAGCAAGCCGGTCTCGCCCACGGCCAAGAGCGGCAAGCCCGTGGTTCCCAAGTCCGAGCCGTCCGACAGCGCGATCGCCGCGGCGCCGCAGGACAAGGTGACCGTCCGGGTGAGCGCCGCCGACGGCCGCAGCTGGATCTCGGCCAAGGACCACAACGGCCGGATGCTCTTCGACGGACTCCTCGACAAGGGGCAGTCGAAGACCTTCCAGGACAGCTCGAAGATCAACCTCATCCTCGGTGACGCCGGTGCGATCCAGCTCTACGTCAACGGCAAGAAGATCGAGGACACCTTCCAGCCCGGCGCGGTGGAACGCCTCACCTACACGAAGGGCGACCCCGCCGTCGGATAGCCGTCGCGGGTACGGGGAGCGCGCACGGGGCCGGCCGGAATCGGCCAACCCCGTCGACGTGGGGTGTCAGCGGGACGAAGTACTCTTGAGCCCATGCCTGAACGCCGTACCGTCGCACTCGTCACTCTTGGCTGCGCCCGTAACGAGGTGGACTCGGAGGAGCTCGCAGGCCGCTTGGAGGCGGACGGCTGGCACCTCGTGGAGGACGCCGAGGACGCGGACGTTGCCGTCGTCAACACGTGCGGCTTCGTGGAGGCCGCCAAGAAGGACTCCGTCGACGCCCTCCTGGAGGCCAACGACCTCAAGGGGCACGGCAGAACGCAGGCCGTCGTCGCGGTGGGCTGCATGGCCGAGCGCTACGGCAAGGAACTGGCCGAGGCGCTGCCCGAGGCCGACGGCGTACTCGGCTTCGACGACTACGCCGACATCTCCGACCGCCTCCAGACCATCCTGAACGGCGGCATCCATGCCTCCCACACGCCCCGCGACCGCCGCAAGCTGCTGCCGATCAGCCCCGCCGAACGGCAGCAGTCCGCGGCCGAGGTGGCGCTGCCCGGTCACGGCCCCGCCGACCTCCCGGACGGACTCGCGCCCGCCTCGGGCCCCCGCGCGCCCCTGCGGCGCCGACTGGACGGCGCCCCGGTCGCCTCCGTCAAGCTCGCCTCCGGCTGCGACCGGCGCTGCTCCTTCTGCGCCATCCCGTCCTTCCGCGGCTCCTTCATCTCCCGCCGCCCGAGCGACGTGCTGAACGAGACCCGCTGGCTGGCCGAGCAGGGCGTCAAGGAGATCATGCTGGTCTCCGAGAACAACACGTCGTACGGCAAGGACCTGGGTGACATCCGCCTCCTGGAGTCGCTGCTGCCGGAACTGGCCGACGTCGACGGCCTGGAGCGGATCCGCGTCAGCTACCTCCAGCCGGCCGAGATGCGCCCAGGCCTGATCGACGTGCTCACCTCCACACCGAAGGTCGCGCCCTACTTCGACCTGTCCTTCCAGCACTCCGCGCCCGACGTGCTCCGCGCGATGCGCCGCTTCGGCGACACCGACCGCTTCCTGGAGCTGCTCGACACCATCCGCTCCAAGGCCCCGCAGGCCGGCGTCCGCTCCAACTTCATCGTCGGCTTCCCCGGCGAGACCGAGGCCGACCTGGCCGAGCTGGAGCGCTTCCTCGACGGCGCGCGGCTGGACGCCATCGGCGTCTTCGGCTACTCCGACGAGGAGGGCACGGAGGCGGCGACGTACGACCGCAAGCTCGACGAGGACGTCGTCGCCGCCCGGCTGGCACGCGTCTCGCGGCTGGCCGAGGAGCTGGTCTCGCAGCGCGCCGAGGACCGGGTCGGTGAGACGGTGCAGGTACTGGTGGAATCCGTGGACCCGGAGGAGGGTGTCCACGGCCGTGGCGCGCACCAGGCGCCCGAGACGGACGGCCAGGTGCTGCTCACGAGCGGCGAAGGCCTGAGCGTCGGCCGTATGGTCGAGGCGAAGGTGGTCGGCACAGAAGGTGTCGACCTGATGGCCGAGCCGCTCCCGGGCTCGCTCTCGTGTAGTGAGGAGGCGGGCAGATGACCGGAGTCCCGGCATCGGCGGCGGGCGGCCCCCCCAGCGCGAACGGCGCGACCGCGAGCGCGGCTCCCGGTGCGGCCTCCGACGCCCCTACCGGTGCGCTCCAGTCCGTTGCCTCCGGCGGGCCGGGGGAGACCAAGCCGGTGCGCGGCGGGAAGATCGCCGCCGCGGCCGTCAACCAGGCGAGCGTCTGGAACATCGCCAACCTCCTGACCATGCTCCGCCTGCTGCTCGTCCCCGGTTTCGTGGCCCTGATGCTGGCCGACGGCGGATACGACCCGGCGATGCGTTCGCTGGCCTGGGCGGCCTTCGCCGTCGCCATGATCACCGACCTGTTCGACGGCCACCTCGCGCGGGCCTACGACCTCGTCACCGACTTCGGCAAGATCGCCGACCCCATCGCCGACAAGGCGATCATGGGTGCGGCTCTGATCTGCCTCTCCTCGCTGGGTGATCTCCCGTGGTGGGTGACGGTCGTCATCCTCGGCCGGGAACTCGGCATCACGCTGCTGCGTTTCATCGTCATCCGCTACGGCGTCATCCCCGCGTCCCGCGGCGGCAAGCTCAAGACGCTCGTCCAGGGCGTGGCGGTCGGGATGTACGTCCTGGCGCTGACGGGGTGGCTGGCCTCACTGAGGTTCTGGGTGATGGCCGCGGCGGTCGTCCTGACCGTGCTGAGCGGGCTCGACTATGTGAGACAGGCCATTGTGCTGCGCCGGCAGGGACTCGCCGAGCGCGCGGCGGCCTCGGAGGGAACGGAAGCGTGAATTCCACCGCCACTGAAGTGGTGCGACTCCTCACCGTGAGCGGTTCGACGCTCGCTGTCGCCGAGTCGCTCACCGGTGGTCTGGTGGCCGCGGAGATCACTTCGGTACCCGGAGCGTCCAAGGCCTTCCGGGGTTCGGTCACCGCCTACGCCACCGAGCTGAAGCACGAACTGCTCGGAGTCGAGGCCCCTCTGCTCGCCGCCCACGGCGCGGTCCATCCGCAGGTCGCGGCCCAGATGGCCGCCGGAGTCCGCCGGGCCCTGGGTGCCGACTGGGGCGTCGCGACCACCGGTGTGGCCGGTCCGGACCCGCAGGACGGGCAGCCCGTGGGGACGGTTTTCGTCGCCGTAGCCGGTCCTGCGCCCGCTGGAACAGGTGCGGTCGGTGGCGGGAAAGTGGCCTCGCTGCGGTTGAACGGCGGCCGGGCGGAAATTCGTAAAGAGAGTGTACGGAGCGTACTCGCACTGCTCCTGGAGCAGCTGACGAGCGAACAGACCGGGAACGAGCGCGCACAGGATACGGAACAGAACGGGGGGTTTTGATGTTTGCAGCCCTGAGTGAACACGACATCGCTCCCCGCACGGCCGCGGCGCAAGGCGGTACGGTGGGGCGTGAAGGATGCGGCTACGCGGTCCGAGGAGGGAGCCACCGATGATTCTGCTCCGTCGCCTACTGGGTGACGTGCTGCGTCGGCAGCGCCAGCGCCAGGGCCGTACTCTGCGCGAAGTCTCCTCGTCCGCCCGAGTCTCACTCGGCTATCTCTCCGAGGTGGAGCGGGGGCAGAAGGAGGCATCCTCCGAGCTGCTCTCCGCCATCTGCGACGCGTTGGACGTACGGATGTCCGAGCTCATGCGGGAAGTGAGCGACGAGCTCGCCCTCGCGGAGCTCGCCCGGTCTGCCGCGGCCACCGATCCCGTACCCACGTCGGTCCGCCCGATGCTGGGTTCCGTGTCGGTGACCGGTGTACCGCCGGAGCGGGTGACCATCAAGGCCCCCGCCGAGGCGGTGGACGTGGTCGCCGCGTAAGACCCACGTGTACGTGCGTGAGTTGACGCGCCGACCGTGCGGTGCCGGTGTGCTGGGCACGCCGACGAACGCCGACGAAGAAGTGTGCGAGGCCCCGGCGAGGGCTTCTCCGGGAGATCCGGAGAGGTGCCGCCGGGGCCTTCTCGCGCCCGGGGTGCCGCCTTCTTGAGGAGGTGCTCTCCCCGGTTCCGTCCGTTTGCCGGTACGGGGGAGCGCGGTCATCGTGGAGGGACGCGACGGCCCGGACCCGCCTGGCCGGGGCCGAGCAGCGGGCACTGCGCCCGGGCGCCGCTGACACGCCCTCCCCGCGGATGATCGCGCCGGTCTGGCGTCGGGCTGGAGGTGGCGGCCATGGCGGGGCGAATAGCGCGCTGGGGGGCCGCGCTGGGCTGCGGCGCTCTGTGGTGGTGGGCCGTACTGCGGCTCGCGCTGGCCCCGGACGCCGGGGCGCTGGAAGGGGCGGTCGCGACCGGCGGCTGGGGCCTGAGCCTGCTTCCGGTGCACTGCGTGCCGAAGGCTCGGGCGGCCGGAGCCTTGGCCTCGGGCCGGTGGACGGAGGCCTGGCGGATGTCCGGCGTTACCAGGGCATCGCCACGCCCCCGTTCGGACGGATGATCTGGCCGGTCGTGAACGACGACGCGTCGGACGCCAGGTACAGCACGGCGTGGGCGATGTCCTCGGGTTCACCGACCCGGCCCAACGGCGACAGCCGGGCCATCAGCGTCTCCGTGCGGGCCTGTGCCGCGCCCTCGTGGCGGTCGGTCATGGGAGTGCGTATCCAGCCCGGGGCGACCGCGTTGACCCGGATACCGTGCCCGCCCAGCTCGGTCGCCAGCGTCTTCGTCAGCTGTACGACGGCCGCCTTCGCCGCGCTGTAACAGAGCAGCCCGGGTCCGCCGGTGTCGATCGCGCCCGACGCCATCGTGACGATGCTGCCCCTGGTGCCCCGCTCGAGCATCAGCCGGGCCGCCTCCTGGCAGGCGTACAGCACGCCCTTGAAGTTGACGTTCAGCACCCGGTCCAGATCCTCGTCGCGGGTCTCCAGGACCGGGCTGCTGTGCATGATCCCGGCGACCGCCGCCATCACCTCCAGCTTCGCGCAGGAGTCCACGGCCTCTCTGAGCCGGGCGCGATCGGTGACGTCCAGCTGGTGGGTGTGGGCGGTGCCGCCGCCACCCTTGATCAACGTCGCCGTCTCGTCCAGGCCCTGTGCGTCACGGTCGGCGCAGTGCACGGTGGCACCCGCCTCCGCGAGCAGCACGGCACAGGAGCGGCCGATACCGCTCGCCGCGCCGGTGACGAAAGCGGTGCGTCCGGTGAGGTCGTACGCCTTGACGGGCATGACTGGACCGTACGAGGGTTTCTGACGGATCGTCAATTAGTAGTGCGGCGTGGAGTTCTGCCGTACGGGGCGGAGTCGGGCGTGGGTCCCGGCTGGCAGGCCGGGCACCAGTAGGTGGGGCGTTCCCGGGAGCCGTCGCCCTGGTCGGCGACGCGGATCGGGGTGCGGCAGCGCAGGCAGGGGCGGCCGGCGCGGCCGTAGACGAAGATGTCCGGCAGGCGGGGGCCTGAAGTGCGCGAGGTGGTGGGGCGCAGGGCGCTGGCGCCGGTGGTGCTGCCCGTGGGGCTCCTCATGACCGTGCTCGTGGTGTTGCGGACCGGGCGGTCACGGTTGGCCTCAAGGAGGTGCTGGGCGAGTGCGGGCAGTCTCGCGGCGCGGTCGGCGGGGAGGGCGCCGACGGGGAGCCAGGGGGTCACGCCGAGCAGGAAGCAGAGCTCGCTCTTGTACACGTTGCCGATGCCGGCGAGGTTGCGCTGGTCGAGCAGGGCCTCGCCGAGGGAGCGGGCGGGGTTCGCGAACAGGTTGGCGAGGGCGAGTTCGGGGTTCCAGTCGGGGCCCAGGAGGTCGGGGCCGAGGTGGCCCACGGCCCGCTGCTCGTCGGCGGTGCGGAGGAGCTCCAGTACGGGGAGCCGGTAGCCGACGGCCGCGAGATCGCTCGTGCCCAGGATCGCGCGGATCTGGTGGGAGGGGCCGCCGCTCCAGCGTCTGCCGTTCTCGTACACCTTCCAGGCGCCGTCCATGCGCAGATGCGAGTGGAGCGTCAGGCCGCCCTCGACACGGGTCAACAGGTGCTTGCCGCGCGGGGTCACGTCCAGGACGGTGCGACCGGTGAGGTCGGCGGTGGCGAACCTCGGCACCCGAAGGTCGCTTCTGATCAGCACCTTGCCCGCGAGGGCGGTGTGCAGACGGCTCGCGGCCTGCCAGACGGTGTCACCTTCGGGCATGGGGCAAGCCTGACACGGGGTGCGACGGGGCGGCCCGGCGCGGGGTGCTGGACGCCGGGATCGGGCGGCCCGCGGTCCGGTTCATGAGTGCCCCGAGCACCGGGGTGAGCGCTGGGGAGCGGTCATGCGCGGAGGCGCAGGCCGCGGGGGGTCGCGATGAAACCTGCTCCTTCCAGGAGGGTGCCGATGGGTGAGGTGAGGGCCGAGGCGCCGTTGACGCGCTCCACGGTGACCGTGCCGAGGGACCCCGCGCGGGCGGCCGCGGCGAGGGCCTCGGCGGCGGCCTGGACACGCGGGTCCTCGGTGGCCTCCGTGTCCGGGGCCGAGGGCCAGGCCAGGAGTGTCTTGCCGCCCCGCTCCATGTAGAGCGTCAGCTCACCCTCGACGAGGACGACCAGCGAGCCCGCCTTGCGCCCCGGCTTGTGGCCGGCGTCGGTCGGCGGCTCGGGCCAGGGCAGGGCGGCACCGTACGCGTTCGCGGGATCGGCGGCGGCCAGGACCACGGCCAGGGAGCCGGGTGTGGCGCGGGGGCGGCGGCCGGGGTCGGGGGGGAAGGCCGGGCCGTACGGGAAGGAGCCGTTGCCTCGGGGCGCCTGGGAGGCGAAGTCCTGAGGGGAGGCGTACGCGTCCCGGGGCAGGCCGGGGGAGGCGCCGGTGCGCGGGGGTGCGTGGTCGTCCGGGGAGCCATGGTCGTCGAAGCCGCCGGCGCCGTCGAGCCCGGCGGGGCCGTCGGTCGGAGCTGCGGCGGGAGGCGGGAAGGAGCCGTTGGGTGCGTCCGAGCCGGCGGGCAGCCAGGCGCCGCCGGGGGTGACCGGCTCGCCGGGCACCGCGAAGTCGAAGGTGCCCTCGCCGAGAGCCGGGGCCGGCAGGCCGTCGCCCCGGTCGCGGGCATTGGCGACCGCGCGGAGGCGGTCCACGGCTCCGTCCATCGCGAACTGGGCCGCGCCGAGACCCTCCACCACGTAGCCGCGTCGCGCCTGGCCGCTCTCCTCGAAGACGGACAGCACGCGGTACGTCGCCGAGAAGCCGCCCTCGACGCCCTCCGCGGAGACCGCCCCCCGGGTGACCACCCCGTGCCGGTCGAGGAGGGTCCGGGCGAGGGCGTGGGCGCGCACGGTGGGGTCCGGTTCGTGGGCGGGGAGCAGGGACCAGCGGCCCGCGACGGTGGGCGGACCGGTGCGGGACGCGGGGCGGGCGGCGGCCGTCAGCGAGCCGTAACGCCCGCGCGGGACCGCGCGCTTGGCCCGGTGCGCCGTGGAACCCGCCGTACGGCCCGAGCCCAGCAGGGACCGCATCGGGGTCAGCGTGTCGTTCGTGAGCCGTCCGGACCAGGCCAGGTCCCAGACCGCGTCGGCCAGTTGGGCATCGCTGGCGGCGGGGTGGGTGGTGGCGCGGATCTGGTCGGCGATCTGGCGGAAGAAGAGACCGTAACCGCCGGAGAGAGTGTCGAGGACCGACTGGTGGAGCGCCGTGAGTTCGAGCGGGTGTGGTGGCGGCAGGAGCAGCGGGGCGGCGTCCGCCAGATAGAGCGAGACCCAGCCGTCCTTGCCCGGCAGGGAGCCCGCGCCGGCCCACACCACCTCTCCGGCGGCGGTGAGTTCGTCGAGCATCGCGGGCGCGTAGTTCGCGACGCGGGACGGCAGAACGAGCTTCTCCAGGGCCGACGCCGGCACGGACGCGCCCTGCAACTGCTCCAGCGCGCGCACCAGTCCGTCGATGCCGCGCAGCCCGTGCCCCTTGCCGATGTGCTGCCACTGCGGCAGGAACTGTGCGAGCGCGGCCGGCGGCACCGGCTCCAGCTCGTGCCGCAGCGCGGCCAGCGAGCGGCGGCGGAGGCGACGCAGCACCGTCGCGTCGCACCACTCCTGGCCGATCCCGGCCGGGTGGAACTCCCCTTGTACGACACGGCTGTTCGCGGCGAGCCGCTGAAGGGCGCCTTCGGTGACCGCCACGCCCAGGCCGAAGCGGGCGGCCGCCGCGGTCGAGGTGAAGGGCCCGTGGGTGCGGGCGTAACGCGCGAGCAGATCACCGAGCGGGTCCTTGACCGGCTCGGTGAACGCCTCCGGGACGCCGACCGGCAGCGCCGTGCCGAGCGCGTCCCGCAGCCGTCCGGCGTCCTCGATCGCCGCCCAGTGGTCGGAGCCCGCGACCCGGACGCGGATCGCCCGCCGGGCGGCGGCCAGCTCCCCGGCCCATCCCGGCTCGGCGCCCCGCTCGGCCAACTCGGCCTCGGTGAGCGGGCCGAGGAGCCGCAGCCGGTCGGCGACGCCTTCCGCGTCCTTGATGCGCCGGTCCTCGGTGAGCCACTGCAGCTCCCGCTCCAGCTCGGTCAGCACCTCGGCGTCGAGCAGCTCGCGGAGCTCCGCCTGGCCGAGCAGCTCGGCCAGCAGATGGGAGTCCAGGGAGAGGGCGGCGGCCCGGCGCTCGGCGAGCGGGGAGTCACCCTCGTAGAGGAACTGGGCGACGTAGCCGAAGAGGAGGGAGCGGGCGAAGGGGGACGGCTCGGGGGTGGTGACCTCGACCAGGCGCACCTTGCGGGACTCGATGTCGCCCATCAGCTCGGTGAGGCCCGGGACGTCGAAGACATCCTGGAGGCATTCGCGGACCGCTTCGAGGACGATCGGGAACGAGCCGAACTCGCTTGCCACCTGGAGCAGTTGAGAGGCGCGCTGGCGCTGCTGCCAGAGCGGGGTGCGCTTGCCGGGGCTGCGCCGCGGCAGCAGCAGCGCGCGGGCGGCGCACTCCCGGAAGCGGGAGGCGAACAGGGCCGAACCGCCGACCTGGTCGGTGACCACGCGGTCGACCTCGCCCTTGTCGAACACGACGTCCGCCGCGCCCACGGGCGCGTGCCGGCTGTCGGACTCCGTGCCGAAGGCCGCCGCCGGCTCCTGGTCGAGCAGGTCCAGGCTCATCAGGTCGGCGTCCGGGAGGCGCAGGACGAGACCGTCGTCGGCGTGCATGACCTGCGCGTCCATGCCGTACCGCTCGGCCAGCCGGGCGCCGAGCGCGAGCGCCCACGGGGCGTGCACCTGGGCGCCGAAGGGGGAGTGCACGACGACCCGCCAGTCACCGAGCTCGTCCCGGAAGCGCTCGACGACGATCGTCCGGTCGTCCGGGATGTGACCGCAGGCCTCGCGCTGGTCGGCCAGGTAGGACAGGACGTTCTCCGCGGCCCACGCGTCCAGGCCCGCGGTGAGCAACCGGAGCCGGGCGTCCTCCTTGGGCAGCGAGCCGACCTCGCGCAGGAACGCGCCCACCGCGCGGCCCAGTTCGAGCGGGCGGCCCAGCTGGTCGCCCTTCCAGAACGGCAGGCGTCCCGGAACGCCCGGTGCCGGGGAGACCAGGACGCGGTCGCGGGTGATGTCCTCGATCCGCCAGGAACTCGTGCCGAGCGTGAAGACGTCCCCCACGCGGGACTCGTAGACCATCTCCTCGTCCAGCTCGCCGACCCGGCCACCGCCCTTCTTGGGGTCGGCGCCCGCGAGGAAGACACCGAAGAGCCCGCGGTCGGGGATCGTGCCTCCGGAGGTGACGGCGAGGCGCTGGGCTCCGGGGCGGCCGGTGATCGTGCCGGCCACGCGGTCCCACACCACACGCGGACGCAGCTCCGCGAACGCGTCGGACGGATAGCGGCCCGCGAGCATGTCCAGCACGGCCGTGAACGCCGACTCCGGGAGCGAGGCGAACGGGGCCGCGCGGCGCACCGTGGCGAGCAGGTCGTCGACTTGCCAGGTGTCCAGCGCTGTCATCGCGACGAGCTGCTGGGCCAGGACGTCCAGAGGGTTGGAGGGCACCTTCAGCGACTCGATGGAGCCGGTGCGCATCCGCTCGGTCACCACGGCGGCCTGGACGAGGTCACCGCGGTACTTCGGGAAGACCACCCCCGTGGAGACCGCGCCCACCTGGTGTCCCGCGCGGCCGACGCGCTGGAGACCGGAGGCCACCGACGGAGGGGACTCCACCTGGATGACGAGATCGACGGCGCCCATGTCGATGCCCAGCTCCAGACTGGACGTGGCGACCACGGCGGGCAGCCGGCCCGCCTTGAGGTCCTCCTCGACGAGGGCACGCTGCTCCTTGGAGACCGAGCCGTGGTGGGCGCGGGCGATGACCGTCGGCGCGCCCTGGGCGGCGCCGGAACCGCCCATCAGCTCGGCCGGCGCGTGGTGTTCGTCCAGGGTCTCGCCGGTCGCGCGCTCGTAGGCGATCTCGTTGAGCCGGTTGCACAGGCGCTCCGCGAGGCGGCGGGAGTTGGCGAAGACGATCGTGGAGCGGTGCGACTGCACGAGATCGGCGATGCGCTCCTCGACATGCGGCCAGATCGACGGCTTCTCCTTGCCCTCGCCGCCGTCCGCCACCGGGGAGCCGCCCAGCTCACCCAGGTCCTCCACCGGGACGACCACCGAGAGGTCGAACTCCTTGCCCGACGTCGGCTGGACGGTCTCCACCTTGCGGTGCGGGGAGAGATAGCGGGCGACCTCGTCGACCGGCCGGACGGTCGCGGAGAGACCGATCCGGCGGGCCGGCCTCGGCAGCAGCTCGTCCAACCGCTCCAGGGAGAGCGCGAGATGCGCGCCCCGCTTGGTGCCCGCCACCGCGTGCACCTCGTCCAGGATCACTGTCTCGATGCCGGTCAGCGCTTCGCGCGTGGCCGATGTCAGCATCAGGAACAGCGACTCCGGAGTGGTGATCAGGATGTCCGGCGGCCGGGTGGAGAGAGCGCGGCGCTCGGCGGGCGGGGTGTCACCGGAGCGGATGCCCACCTTGATCTCGGGCTCGGGCAGGCCCAGGCGCACCGATTCCTGGCGGATACCGGTGAGGGGGGAGCGGAGGTTGCGCTCCACGTCGACCGCGAGGGCCTTCAGCGGAGACACGTACAGGACGCGGCAGCGCTTCCTCGGGTCGGCGGGCGGGGGTGTCGAGGCGAGCTGGTCCAGGGCGGCGAGGAACGCGGCGAGCGTCTTGCCGGAGCCGGTCGGCGCGACCACCAGCACGTCCGAGCCCTCACCGATGGCCTGCCACGCGCCCGCCTGGGCCGCGGTGGGCGCGGAGAAGGCCCCCGTGAACCAGCCGCGGGTGGCGGGGGAGAAGCCGTCGAGGGCTCGATGCGTGGAGCTGACCATGCGTCCATCCTGCACCCGCCCACTGACAATGCGCCTGACCTGCGGGAACGGTGGCGCAGCCGAGCGCCGCGTGGCCACCGCGGGGCGCCGCCCGCCGCGGTGCGTCCCGGCCGTCGTGGCGCAGAATGGCTGCATGGCACGTTCGGGTGAGCTGGCGCGGCACTGGCGGTACGCGGAGCTTCCCGGCGTCGATCTGCTGCGGGCCCGGTACATCCGCAAGACGTTCGTCCGGCACACGCACGAGAACTTCGTCATCGCGGCGATCTCCGACGGCGTCGAGGTCTTCCACCATCGCGGGGCCGATCAGTACGCCGGGGCTGGCATGCTCGCGCTGGTCAACCCGGACACCCCGCACACGGGGCGGGCCGGGGTGCCCGAGGGCTGGCGGTACGGGGCGGTCTACCCGTCGCCGGAGGTGGTGGCCGCGATAGCCGCCGAGACCACCTCGATCCGCGGCAACCCCGGTTTCACCGGCCCCGTGCTCGACGACCCGTACACCGTCGGCCTCGTGCACCGCATCCTGCGCGCAGCCGACGAGGGCAACGCGCTCGCCGCCGACACCCTGCTGCGGATCGCGGTGACCCGGCTGCTCCGGCTGAACGGCGGACCCCTGCCCCAGCGCGTCGTACGGACGGCGGGCGGCCGGGCCGCGGCACGCGCGCGTGCCGTGCTGGAGGAGCGGATGGCGGAGCCGCCCACCCTGAACGATCTCGCCGGAGACCTGGGGACCAGCCCCTTCGCGTTGCTGCGCGCCTTCCGGGACGCCTACGGGCTGCCGCCGCACGCCTGGCTGACCGACGCCCGGGTGCGCCGGGCCCGGCTCCTTCTGGACGCCGGCACGGCGCCCGCCGAGGCCGCCGTGGCCGTGGGGTTCACCGACCAGCCGCACCTCAACCGGCACTTCGCCCGGATCGTGGGCGTACCCCCGGGCGCCTACCAGCGGGAGCGCAAGAACGTACAAGACGCGGAGCAGGCACCGGCTCTAAGGTCCGGCACGTGGCAGAACAGACCCTTCCAGAAGTGACGCGCGCCGAGGACCGGGAAAAACCCGACTCCGCCGTCGTCCGGGACGCCCTCGGAGTCGGGGTCGCCGTCGGACTGTCCGGGTTCGCCTTCGGGGTGACCTCGGCCGGCGGCGGGCTGACCCTGCCGCAGACCTGCGTGCTCAGCCTCCTGGTGTTCACCGGCGCCTCCCAGTTCGCTCTGGTGGGGGCGCTCGCCGCCGGGGGCAGCCCGTTGACGGCGGCCGCGGGCGCCTTCTTCCTGGGCGTGCGCAACGCCTTCTACGGGCTGCGCCTTTCGCAGTTGCTGGCCCTCCCGCGCGCGGTGCGGCCGTTCGCCGCCCACTGGGTGATCGACGAGACGACGGCCGTCGCGCTGGCGCAGCCCACCCGGCGTGCCGCGCGGATCGGGTTCACGGTCACCGGACTCGCCCTCTACGTGCTGTGGAACCTCACCACGCTGCTCGGCGCCCTGGGCGCCAAGGCCCTCGGGGACACCGACGCGTGGGGGCTCGACGCGGCCGGCCCCGCCGTCTTCCTGGCCCTGCTCGCCCGCATGCTGAGGACCCCCACCGAGCGTGCCGTCGCGGCCTTCGCGGTCCTCCTGGGGCTCGGTCTGCTGCCCGTACTGCCCGCCGGAGTGCCGGTCCTGGCAGCGTCACTCGCGGCCCCCGCCGTGCTCTACGTGGAGAACCGTCGACGGGCCCGGACACAACGAGCGGACGGACAGCGAGCGGACGCGGCGGAAACAGGCCCGCGACACGCGGACCCACACGACGCGGACGCCCGAGGCACGGACGCGGGGGACGCGGATGCGCAGCACACCGACGCACCAGGGGAGGACCGTTGAACACCTGGATCGCGATCGGCGCGACCGCTGTCGGCTGCTATCTCGCCAAGCTCGCCGGCCTGCTGGTGCCCGCCGACGCGCTGGAGCGGCCGCTGGTACGGCGGCTGGCCGCCCTGTTGCCCGTGGCCCTCCTCGCCGCCCTCACGGCCCAGCAGACCTTCACCGACGGGCACGCGCTCGTGCTGGACGCGCGGGCCGCGGGGCTCACCGCGGCCGCCGTGGCGCTGCTGTTGCGCGCTCCGTTCCTGCTCGTCGTCGGAGCGGCCGTGGTGGTGACGGCGGGGGTACGGGCCCTCGCGGGGTGAATTGCGGCACCCGGGGACCGGTGTCAGCCGACGGCACGGCCGTACGCCCTGAGGGTGCGCAGCGCCTGGATCGTCACCATGGGGCGTGCCTCCAGGGCGGGCGCCGGTGCCCACCGGCGCCAGCGGACCGGCCAGCCGCCGTCCTCCCGCTGTTCGGCCGAGAGGTGGTCCAGGGAGCGTGCCATCTCGTCGTCCGTGAACCACGCGCGCGCGAGGGAGGACGGCGCTTTGGCGTAGTCGTGCGGGAAGTGGTGCTCCCCGGGGGCGTAGCCGGGGGCGACGGGACAGGCGTCGAGCCGCTCCGGGTCCAGTGCCGCGAGCCGGTGCTCGCGCACCAGCCGGCCCAGACGGTCGGCCGCCGCCTCCGCGCGCGGACGGTCGGGCGCCGAGTCCAGGAACGTCACGGCCGCCTCGATCTCGTACGGATGGGAGTTCTCCAAGGCGTCGACGGCCCGCCAGCAATAGTCGGTGGCCCGGAACAGCCACGCGTGCCACACCTCGTTGCGGTGCAGCAGGCCCACGACCGGCCCGGTGGCGAGGAGTTCGCTCGGCGGGTCGTCCACGATCGGCACGAAGGGAGCCGTCGGATAGTCGCGCTGGCCGGCACTGATCGCCGGCAGGGCGCCGTCGGCCGTCGAGACGGAGGTCAGATACCGGCAGACGCGCTCTACCCGCTGTCCGCCGCAGCGCCCGATGCGGTCCAGGACCCCCAGGGCATGACCGGTGTGCAGCGGCTGGCTGAGCGGACCGCGCAGATCGGGCTCCAGGGCGTGGCCGTAACCGCCGTCCTCGTTGCGGTAGGCGTCCAGCGCCGTCTCCACCGGATCGGGAGCGCCGTTCAGGAAGTGGTACGCGAAGAGGCGCTGTTCCAGCACGCGCGCGGTGAGCCAGACGAAGTGCTCGGCGCGGAAGAGCGGGGAGTGCGCCGGGGGCGTCGGGGGGAGTGGGGAAGCTCCTGTTGCGGCCATGGGTCAGACCGTAGGACGGAAAGCGGTCTCGGCGAGGGGTCCCGGTCCGGGCCCACTCTCAGGGGCGGGATACTGATGTCATGCGGTTGACGGTCTTCTGGGAGCGGATGGCGGAGCACTTCGGCGCGGGGTACGCCGAGACCTTCGCCCGCGACCACGTGATGACGGAGCTCGGCGGGCACACGGTGAACGAGGCGCTGGACGCGGGCTGGGAGACCAAGGACGTATGGCGTGTGGTCTGCGCCGTCATGAACGTTCCGCGGGAAAGTCGCTGATCGGTCACGAAGATCGCAGGGGGCGGCCGACTGTCAGTGGCGTAGGTGAGACTGGCACCGTGGCACCCACTGACGAGTCCGGGCACGACGCCCAGCAGACATCCCCTTCCGGTACGACACCGCCGGTACGGCCGCCGGCCGACGGCGCCGTGCCGGGCACGGGTATGCCGCCCTGGCTGCCGCGCGCCATGGTGCTGGCGCTCGCTCTCGTCGCCGTGTTCCAGCTGGGCAGTTGGGCCTTCCACCAGCTCATCGGGCTGCTGATCAACATCCTCATCGCGTTCTTCCTGGCCCTCGCGATCGAACCCGCCGTGAGCCGGATGGCCAACCGGGGTATGCGCCGAGGACTCGCGACCTTCCTGGTCTTCCTCGGCCTGCTGGTCGTGACCGCCGGGTTCGTCACGCTGCTCGGGTCGATGCTGGCCGGCCAGATCATCAAGATGATCGAGGAGTTCCCGGCCTACCTGGACTCCGTCATCAACTGGGTCAACATCCACTTCCGCACCGACCTGAGACGGGTCGACATCCAGAAGGGGCTGCTCCACTCCGACTGGCTGCGCAAGTACGTGCAGAACAGTGCGAGCGGGGTGCTGGACGTGTCCACCCAGGTGCTCGGCGGCCTCTTCCAGCTGCTGACGATCGTGCTGTTCTCGTTCTACTTCGCCGCCGACGGGCCCCGGCTGCGGCGCGCGCTGTGCTCGGTACTGCCGCCCGCCCGGCAGGCCGAGGTGCTGCGCGCCTGGGAGATCGCCGTCGACAAGACCGGCGGCTATCTGTACTCCCGCGGTCTGATGGCGCTCGTCTCCGGTGTGGCGCACTACGTCCTGCTCCAGGCGCTGGGCATCCCGTACGCGCCCGTGCTCGCCGTCTGGGTGGGCCTGGTCTCGCAGTTCATCCCTACCATCGGCACCTATCTCGCGGGCGCCCTGCCCATGCTGGTCGCCTTCACGGTGGACCCCTGGTACGCGCTGTGGGTGCTGATCTTCGTCGTGGTCTACCAGCAGTTCGAGAACTACATGCTGCAACCCAAGCTGACGGCGAAGACCGTCGACATCCATCCCGCGGTCGCCTTCGGCTCGGTGGTTGCGGGCACCGCGCTGCTGGGCGCCGTCGGCGCGCTGATCTCCATCCCGGCCGTCGCCACGCTGCAGGCCTTCCTGGGGGCGTATGTGAAGCGCTACGACGTCACGGACGATCCCCGCGTCCATGGGCACCGGGTCCGAGGCTCGGGCGGTCCCGGCGCGCTGACGCGGGTGCGCGGACTGTGGGAGGGACGGCAGCCGGGCAACACCCCGAGCACCCGCCCGACAGGCTCGCCCGAAGCCCCCGACTCCGCGTCGGGGGACTCCGGAACCGGTCCCTCCTGAGCCGTCGCCCTGCCCGTACGGCGTCCGCCCCCGTCAGTATGTGAGCAGCGCCCAGACCCCGGCCCAGACCACGGCGGCCGTGTAGCAGCCGACGGCCGTGGCCACGACCCGCCGTCGGACCGGGCCGCTCCAGGACGTCCGGGACAGCAGCCAGGCGAGTGCGGGCAGCACCAGGACGGCGTGCAGGCTCACTCCGTGCAACGGCTTGAGCGGAGCCGTCGAGCTGTAGGCGGCCTCCTGGTGGCCGGTCCGGACGAGCACCACCCCGCGCACGATCATCGCCGCGCCCGAGGCCAGCGCGACGAGGAGGATCACGAACCCGGAGCGGATCGCGAGGGACATCCCCGCGGGGCCCGCCGGCCGGTGCCGGAAGGACGCCACCGCGAACACGGCGAGCAGCACCACCAGGACACCACCGCCCACCGCGAGCGCCATGGAGACCGCCGAGTCGAAGGGCGTCTCCATGTCGAGGTGCGAGGGCACCCGGCGCCACGCCTGGAGGGTGATGCCGCCGACCTCCACCCCGCAGTCGGCGGCGAACACGACGAGCAGGACGGTGCGCAGCCGGGGCGCGACGCGCAGAGAGGAGGTGACCCAGGTGACGGCGATCAGGGTCACGCCGAAGGAGAGCCCGAACGTGACGGGCTTGCGCCAGGAGACCGGCCCGTACCAGGGGCCGCCGTCGACGGCGAACACCACCAGGTGCGCCAGGCCGGACAGGATCAGGACGGCACCGGTGGCGTGGCAGAGCCGTTCGGCGGGGCGTATGCGGTTCTTCATAACCAGAGCCTCCCGAGCACCCGCCGCCCGGTCGTCGTCCCACCGAAGACACCTGCCGTACGCCGCGGGAAGTAGCCCCTGGCGGGGGCGGGGGAGCCGTCCGGTCGCAAGCCCCGCCTCCCGCCTCCCGCCTCCCGCCTCCCGCCTCCTAGGTCCCGGCCGTCGTCGGATGGCGGACGTGGGGGTCGCGAGTGTCGCGTGGTGCGCTTGACACGAAAATCGAACATCTATTCTGATGGAAGCCCCGGCGGAGTTCTCGGCGGGGATCCCGGCAGGGGTTTGATGGCGAAGTGTCCGAGTTATCCACAGGCTGGACGGGCGTCGGGACGCATTGTCAGTGGCAGGCGTTAGCGTCTTTGACGTGAAGCGATCGACACAAGCAAATCGGGTGGAACCCATGGCAGGAACCGACCGCGAGAAGGCGCTCGACGCCGCGCTCGCACAAATTGAACGGCAATTCGGCAAGGGCGCGGTGATGCGCCTGGGCGAGCGGCCGAACGAGCCCATCGAGGTGATCCCCACCGGGTCGACCGCGCTCGACGTCGCCCTTGGCGTCGGCGGCCTGCCGCGCGGCCGCGTGGTGGAGGTCTACGGCCCGGAGTCCTCCGGCAAGACGACCCTGACCCTGCACGCGGTGGCGAACGCCCAGCGGGCCGGCGGCCAGGTCGCCTTCGTGGACGCGGAGCACGCTCTCGACCCCGAGTACGCGAAGAAGCTCGGCGTCGACATCGACAACCTGATCCTGTCCCAGCCGGACAACGGCGAGCAGGCCCTGGAGATCGTGGACATGCTGGTCCGCTCCGGCGCCCTCGACCTCATCGTCATCGACTCCGTCGCCGCGCTCGTCCCGCGTGCGGAGATCGAGGGGGAGATGGGCGACAGCCACGTGGGTCTGCAGGCCCGGCTGATGAGCCAGGCCCTGCGGAAGATCACCAGCGCGCTCAACCAGTCCAAGACCACCGCGATCTTCATCAACCAGCTCCGCGAGAAGATCGGCGTGATGTTCGGCTCTCCGGAGACCACGACCGGTGGCCGGGCCCTGAAGTTCTACGCTTCGGTGCGGCTCGACATCCGCCGGATCGAGACGCTGAAGGACGGCACCGACGCGGTCGGCAACCGCACCCGCGTCAAGGTCGTCAAGAACAAGGTCGCGCCCCCCTTCAAGCAGGCCGAGTTCGACATCCTCTACGGGCACGGCATCAGCCGCGAGGGCGGCCTGATCGACATGGGCGTGGAGAACGGCTTCGTCCGCAAGGCCGGCGCCTGGTACACGTACGAGGGCGACCAGCTCGGCCAGGGCAAGGAGAACGCGCGCAACTTCCTGAAGGACAACCCCGATCTGGCCGACGAGATCGAGAAGAAGATCCTGGAGAAGCTGGGCGTGGGGGTCCGGCCGGAGAAGGAGACCGCCGAGCCGGGCGCGGTCGCGGACGCGGCGGCGGCTCCCGCTGCTGCCACGGACGACGCCAAGACGGTGCCGGCTCCGGCGGCGGCCAAGGCCACCAAGCCCAAGGCCGCGGCGGCCAAGAGCTGACCCGTGACACGACGAACCGACTGGGCCGAGTTCGACCGACCCGCCGTTCCCCAGGGACGGGGGAGCGGCGGCGACGCGGCCCGTGGCACGGACGGCGCACCCGACGAGCCGTACGGCAGTGACGGGCCGTACGGCGGTGAGTCCGGCGGCGAGTGGACTGCCGACGGCTTCACCGGTGATGCCGGTCCGCCCCCACCGGGCTCGCGGTCCCGGGGCGGATCGGCGGAATCCGGATCGCCCGGCTACGGCTCACGCCGTGGTCGTGGCGGGCTGGGCGACGGCGGCTTTCGCGGTGGCGGTGCGCGCGGCGGACGGGGGCGCCGTGGGCGCGGCTCCACGGAGCCGTCCGATGCCGACGAGGGCTTCCCTCCCTCGGCGAGGGCCGAGAAGAAGGAGCCGCCGGCGGACCCGGCCGAGCGGGCGCGGGGGATCTGTCTGCGCCTGCTCACCGGGACCCCGCGCACCCGTAGACAACTGGCGGACGCCCTGCGCAAGCGGGAGATCCCGGACGAGGTGGCGGAGGAGGTGCTGTCGCGGTTCGAGGAGGTCGGACTCATCAACGACGGCGCCTTCGCCGAGGCCTGGGTGGAGTCCCGGCACCACGGCAGAGGACTGGCCCGCCGCGCCCTCGCCCAGGAGCTGCGCAACAAGGGCGTCGAGACGACGCTGATCGACGAGGCCGTCTCCCAGCTCGACTCCGAGCAGGAGGAGGCGACAGCCCGGGACCTCGTCGCCCGCAAGCTGCGGTCCACCCGGGGGCTCGACCGGGACAAGCGGCTGCGACGCCTCGCGGGCATGCTCGCCCGCAAGGGCTACTCCCAGGGGCTCGCCCTCCGGGTGGTCCGACAGGCACTGGAGGAAGAGGGCGAGGACACGGAGTCCCTGACGGACGAAGAGTTCTGACGCCTCGTCGGTGCGGGCGCCCGCCGCCCCGTTCCCGCGCGCCGGACGGCATCCCCGCCCCCCTGAGCCCCCCTCCCCGGCCTCCGCGCCGGCGCGCCGGTACGGCGACAGCGGGGATGGCCGGGCAGCAGGAACGGGGCAGCAGGAGCCGGGCGCCAGGCACGGGAGCAGCAGGAGTCTGGCGCTAGGCACGGGGAGCAGGAGCGGGGGCGGCAGACGCCGGGGACCAGGACTCGGGGAACAGGAGTCGCTCCCCGGGGCATGGATTCCGGAGTCGCACGGTTGCGTCTCCGGGGGCACGCGTTGCGCATGCTTAACGTGCGTTCCCGGCGGGGTTCGCAGAGGTGCCGCGGAGGTAGCTTCGGCTGCCGTCACCCCGGCCTTCCCGGTCTGCCGAGCCGACAGTCAGGCAGTCCCGGGACAGGCGCGCCCGAGCGTTCGCGGGCCGTGCCAGCGGCCGGTCCGCGCGTGCCGGCGACTCGCCTGGCATGGGCTCGCATGCCAGGAAAGGCGGCCGTCCCTTGTCCTTGCCCGCCCACCCCCGAAGAAGGCTGGCCGCCTCGCTCGCCGGCACCGGTCTGCTGCTGAGCGGCTGCGGCCTGGAGTCCAGTGCCGCGCCCTCCGACGCCGGTCCGGTCACCATCGGGTTCGTCAACGGGGGCAACACCGAGTTCCACACCTGCCTGCGGGAGTCGATCAAGGACACGGCCGAGAGCAACTTCGCGAAGCTCGTCACCGCCGACTCGCACCAGAACGCGGCGACGGAACTGGCCAACATCAAGGCCATGATCGCGCGCCATGTCGACGCGATCATCGTGCAGACCGTCAGTACCGACGCGCTCAAGAGCGACATCGCGAAGGCCAGAGCCGCGCACATCCCGATCTTCCTGACGTCGGTGAGTGTCGAGCCGTCCGACATCCTGGGCGCCGTCGTCGTCGATCTGAAGGCGGTGGGGAAGCTGGACGCCGGCTGGATCGGGGAGGCGGCGGCGGGCCGCGCCGTCCAGGTCGGAGTGATCGCGGGTGCGCCCGGAGCCGCCTCCGACCTGCTCGTCGGAGGCTTCATCAAGGGGCTGCCGACGAACGCGAAGGTGGTCGCGAACGTGCCCGCCATGTTCGACGCGACAAAGGCGGCGAGCGTCGCGGAGACCATGATCCGGGACCATCCCGACCTGGACTACGCCTTCGTCGCCAACGAGGAGATGGCCTTCGCGGCCCGCAAGGCGTTCGACGCGGCCGGCGCCCGGGGCGTCAAGATCGTGACGGTCAACGGCACCGACGAGGCCCTGGCCGCGCTGAAGGACGGCCGCTTCGCCGCGACCGTCTCCAACTCGGCCAAGGACACTGGGGATTTGGCCGTGACGAACACCATCGGCCTGCTCCGCGAGGAGAAGGTGCGGAAGATCGCCACGACCCCGGCCCGCCTGATCACCAAGACGAACGCGGACACCGCCCCGCTCTACTGCCCGTCGGACAACGTCTGAGCGCCGGCACCGGCGCCGGGAGCGGGTGACGTCGTAGAGCCGTCGATGTCGTAAAGCTTCCGACACGTACGGCCGTTGACGTCATTGAGCCCTTGCCGTCGTAAAGCCCGTGTCTCGTGCGGCAGTTGACGTCGTAGGGCCGTGGCGCGTCCGGCGGGGACGTCACGGTGACGACGAGACCGGCAGTCCCGCGGCCTTCCAGGCCTGGAAGCCGCCGACGAGGTCCGTCGCCCGGTGCAGGCCTAGTCGGTGCAGGGACGCGGCGGCCAGGCTGGAGGCGTAGCCCTCGTTGCAGATCACCACGGCGCGCAGGTCGTGGCCGGTGGCTTCGGGTGCGCGGTGGCTGCCCTGGGGGTCCAGGCGCCACTCCAGCTCGTTCCGCTCGACGACCAGCGCGCCCGGGATGAGACCGTCCCGGGCGCGCAGGGCGGCGTACCGGATGTCGACCAGGAGCGCCTGGCCGTCCCGTGCCGCTTCGAAGGCTTCGCGCGGCTCGACCCGCTCGTACTCCGCGCGCACCCGCTCCAGCAACTCGTCTATACCGAGCGGGCGTTGAGGCTGTTCGCCGGTGCCGCTCACTGCCAGTCCGCCGGGCGCTCGACCTGCTCCAGGCGCAGCACCTGGCCGGTACGGCTGTAGCGGCGGATCTGCGGCAGGGGCGGGTAGTAGGCGTGGACGGAGATGGCGTGCTCCTCGGTGGACTCGTTGAGCACCTCGTGCACGTGGTGGTGGCCGAAGGCGCGGCCCTTGCCGGCCGGCAGCTGTCGCTCGCGGTCCACGCCCTCCTCCAGTTCCAGGGTCTTCCAGCCGTCGGCGGGGAGCCGAGCGGCCAACGAGTGTTCCTTGAGTTCGCCCGACGCGGTGAGGAAGGCGCCGACCGACTCGGCGTGGTCGTGCCAGCCGGTCCCCGAGCCGGGCGGCCAGCCGATCAGCCACGCCTCGCTGCCGCCGGGCCCCTCCAGCCGGACCCAGGTACGGCCCTCGGGATCGAGCGGGAGCGAGCCGATCAGTTCGGCGTCGGCGGCCACGCGCCGGACGAATTCGAGCAGGTCGGCCTGGGTGGGCGCCTGGACGGGCGCAAGGCTGGAGAGAGAGGGGGAGACAGACATGTCGTACACCGTCCTGGTGAGCGTTCGCGAGAGAGCGCGCGAAAAGCCGCGAAGGCGCGCGCGAAGGAGAGGGATGCGAATTCAGCAGGAGGTGTGACACACGCAGCCCACATAGCGGACTAGGTCCAGATGGACCTTCCGCCACAGGTGGACAGAGGTGTCGGTCACGATCCGGAGTACAGCATGGCGGTGCGTGCCGGTCAACTCACCGTCACTATGTGGACAGCGTGATCAAGAGGGAGGTGTCAGCGCGAGCCGGCCGTGGCCTCCGTCCTGGCCGGGCCGCCGAGCGTCGCCTCGGCGGCCGTGTACAGGTCGGCGGGGCGCACGCCGTTCAACGCCGTTACCAGATGGCCGTCGGGCCGTACCAGAAGCACGGTGTGGGCCGCCGCGCCCGGGTAACTCTCGGTGACCAGAAGCTCGGCGGGGTGCGGCAGGGCGGTCACCGCGGCCGCGAGCCGGGGCATGATCCCCGCGGTGACCCAGTGCTTGCGCTCCCACACGCCGGTGCCCGGCGCGACCAGTACGACGAGCAGCGCGCCGCGCCCCAGCCGGTCCCGCAGCCGGACGGACGAACCGTCCTCCGCCGTCACCAGCACATCGGTGACCGGAGCGCCGGGCGGGGTGTCGACGGGGACCTCCGCCTCGATGTGCCGGGGCGTGAGGGGCGAATCGGTGTACGCCCCCGGCGCACCGAGCGCACCGCGCCCCAGATGACCGTCCGTGAACAACACGTCGTGGCCCCGGGCCGAGCCGGGCACGACCGCGCGCAGTCCGGCGCCGCCGCGCACCAGGGGGAGCGCCTGGTCGGCGGCGCGCAGCCGACCGGCGACGACGGCCCGCCGCTCCGCCTGGTAGCTGTCGAGCAGCGTCTCGTGCGGCCCGTGGTGCCAGGCCGACGCCAGCTTCCAGGCAAGGTTGTCGGCGTCCCGCAGCCCCTCGTCCAGCCCCTGCGCACCCAGCGCGCCGAGCAGGTGGGCCGCGTCCCCGGCGAGGAACACCCGCCCCGCCCGCCACCGCCGGGCGAGCCGGTGGTGCACGGTGTGCACACCGGTGTCGAGCAGTTCGTACGGCGGGGTCGGCCCCCCGGTCCAGCCGGCGAGCGTCTCGCGCACCCGGGCCAGCAGCAGCTCGGGCGTGACCAGGTCCTTGCCCGGCGGCAACAGCCAGTCCAGCCGCCACACGCCGTCGGGCAGCGGGCGTCCGGTCACCTCCCCGCTCGAACCGCCGGACGTCCGCCACGGCGGCAGTCGATGGAGCAACGCGTGGTCGGGCCAGGGAAGTTCCGTCCGCAGGGCCGCCACGGCGTGTCGCTCCACCGCGGTGCGGCCGGGGAAGCGGATGTCCTGGAGTTTGCGCACGGTCGAGCGGGGGCCGTCGCACCCGACCAGGAAGCTGCCGCGCCACCAGGTGGCCTGTGGCCCGCGGGTGTGCGCGGTGACGCCCGAGGGCTCCTGTTCGAGCGAGTCGAGGCGGCTGTTGACGGCGAGCCCGATCAGCGGCTCACCGGTGACGGCGGCGCGCAGGGCGCCGGTCAGAACGTGCTGGGCGAGGTGCAGGGGCCCCGGTTCGGTGTCGTCGAACGTGATCTCGCGCATCACCTGCTTGCGCCGCATCGACCGCCATCCGGCCCAGCGGGTGCCCGCCGCGCCGAGCGGCACACCGGTCAGCCGCTCGACGAGCGCGGTGGTGTCCTCGCGCAGTACGACCGTGCGCGCGGGGCGCGTCTCGTCCGTCCCCGGCCCTTCGTCGAGGACGACGGAGGGCACCTCCTGCCGTGCCAGCGCGAGGGCGAGCGCGAGTCCTACGGGCCCTCCGCCGACGATGATCACCGGGTCCACGGCGCGCCGCCCCCTGCCCATGACGGCGTCCCTGGGGACGCGGGCGAACAGCGAGGTGGGGCGGGGTGCGCGATCACAGAACGTATGCAACCCATTGCCGGTGCTTGCGTCAAGTGACCGCAGGCAGTGGCGATCATGCCACTGCCTCCGTGCTTCTCATGCCACTTGACAGCTCATCGGACCGTGCCCCGCGCCGTCAGATGGCGGCACCCGTGCCGAAGCCGCCGCCGATCTGGGCCGGGTTGAGCTCCACCGCGTCTTCGGGGCCGAGGACCGTGCCGGTGCTCTTCTTGCTGCGCCGCAGCCGGCGCTCCAGCCGGCCGGCGAAGGTCGTGAGGGCGAGGTTGAGCAGGATGTACATCACCGAGACGACGATGAAGCTCGCGACGACGTTGGCGTAGTTGGCCGCCAGCGTGCTGCGCGCGTTGAGCAGTTCGGTGAAGCTGAGCAGCACACCGCCCAGCGCGGTGTCCTTCACGATGACCACGAGTTGGCTGACGATGGCCGGCAGCATGACGGTGACGGACTGCGGCAGCAGGATGCTCGTCATCGTCTGGCCCTTGCGCAGTCCGATGGCGTACGCGGCCTCCGACTGTCCGCTGGGCAGGGAGAGGATGCCCGCCCGGACGATCTCGGCGAGGACCGAGGCGTTGTAGAGCACCAGGCCGGTGACGACCGCGTAGAGCGGCCGTTCCGCGCTGCCGATGCCCGTGGAGCGGACGTAGAACTCGTTGGCGAAGAGCATCAGGAGCAGGACCGGGATCGAGCGGAAGAACTCGACGACCACGCCGGCCGGTACGCGGACCCAGCGGTGGTCGGACAGGCGGGCGATACCGAAGAGCGCGCCCAGGGGGAGGGCGATCACCATGGAGAGCGCGGCGGCCTTCAGCGTGTTGCCGAGACCGGGCAGCAGATACGTCGTCCAGGCGTCGGAGGTGGTGAACGGCTGCCACAGGGCCCACTTGAGCTGGCCCTTGTCGTCCATCGTCCGCCAGATCCACCACAGGAAGAGGGCGAGCAGGACGAGGAAGGCCACCGCGAGGAGCGCGTTGCGACGCCTGGCGCGGGGGCCGGGAGCGTCGTAGAGGACGGAGGTCGAGGTCATCGTTTCACCGCCAGTCGCTTGCCCAGCCGGCCGAGCAGGAGGCCGGTGGGCAGGGTCAGTACCACGAAGCCGAAGGCGAAGACCGCGCCGATGGCGACCGTCTGGGCCTCGTTCTCGATCATCGACTTCATCAGGGTGGCCGCCTCGGCGACGCCGATCGCGGCCGCCACGGTGGTGTTCTTGGTGAGCGCGATCAGCACGTTGGCCAGCGGGGTGATCACCGAACGGAATGCCTGCGGCAGGATGACCAGCCGCAGCACCTGGCTGAAGCTCAGCCCGATCGCGCGGGCCGCCTCCGCCTGGCCGACCGGCACGGTGTTGATGCCGGAGCGCACCGCCTCGCAGACGAAGGCCGCGTGGTAGGCGACGAAACCGAGCACCGCGAGCCGGAAGCTCTGGACCGTGAAGTCGTCGGACGCGCCCATGGTGACGCCGAAGATGTCGGCGAGGCCGAGCGAGGAGAAGACGATGATGACGGTGAGGGGGATGTTGCGGACGGTGTTGACGTAGAAGGTGCCGACTCCGCGCATCAGCGGGACCGGGCTGACCCGCATCGCGGCCAGCAGGGTGCCCCAGACCAGCGAACCCAGGGCCGAGAGGACGGCGAGTTTCACCGTCATCCAGAACGCCCCGAGGACGTCATAACCTTGAAGAAAAGCGAACACGATCTCCCGCGCTTCCGGGTGGGTGGTCTGCGGAACCCTGCTCAGGCCGAGGGGCCTTGGGCGGTACCGGCCTGATACGGGCTACTTGACGATGACGCCGATCTTCGGGGCGGGCTCGTTCTTGTAGTCGGCCGGGCCGAAGTTCTTGGTGACCGCCTTCTGCCAGGCGCCGTCGCTGACCATCGAGGTGAGCGCGGAGTTGATCTTGGTGACGGTCGCGGAGTCGCCCTTCTTGACGCCGATGCCGTAGTTCTCGTTGCTGAGCTTGAGGCCCGCGAGCTTGAACTGGCCCTTGTACCTGTCCTGCGCCGCGAAGCCCGCGAGGATCGAGTCGTCGGTGGTCAGCGCGTCCACGGCGCCGCTCTGCAGACCCGCGATGCACTCCGAATAGCCGCTGTACTTACGGAGGTCGGCCTTCGGGGCGATCGTCTTCTGGACGTTCTGCGCCGAGGTGGAGCCGGTCACGGAACAGAGCTTCTTGCCGTTGAGATCCGTGCCCTTGGAGATCGTAGAGTCCTTCTTGACGAGCAGGTCCTGGTGGGCCAGCAGGTACGGGCCGGCGAAGTCGACCTTCTGCTTGCGCTCGTCGGTGATCGAGTAGGTGGCCGCGATGAACTTGACGTCACCGCGCGCCAGGGCGTTCTCACGGTCGGCGCTCTTGGTCTCGACCCACTCGATCTGGCCGGGCTTGTAGCCGAGCTTGCCCGCAACATAGGTCGCCACGTCCACGTCGAAACCGGCGTAGGTACCGTTCGGCTGCTTCAGTCCGAGACCCGGTTGGTCGAACTTGATGCCGATCTTGATCTTGCCGCCTCCCGAGCCCGAACCGGAGGAGTCCTTGCCGCCGCCCCCGCAGGCCGTGGCGGTGACGGAGAGGACGAGCGCGGTGGCGGCGACGGCGGTGACCTTGCGGAGCTGCATGGTGAACGTCCTTTGCTTGGAGGTGAGTTGGCGGTTGTCGGACCAGCGGGTCGAGTCGGGAGGGCGGCGGCACACTCCGCCCGGCGTGCGTCAAGGGCGGGGCGGCGCGGGCCTGTTGGGCCGCGGGAGGGTCAGTGGTGAAGGATCTTGGACAGGAAGTCCTTGGCCCGGTCGCTGCGCGGACTGCTGAAGAACTGGTCCGGCGCGGCCTCTTCGACGATGCGGCCGTCGGCCATGAACACCACACGGTTGGCGGCCGAACGGGCGAAGCCCATCTCGTGAGTGACGACGATCATCGTCATGCCGTCGCGGGCGAGCTGCTGCATGACTTCTAGGACCTCGTTGATCATCTCCGGGTCGAGGGCCGACGTCGGCTCGTCGAAGAGCATCACCTTCGGGTCCATGGCGAGGGCTCGCGCGATGGCGACGCGCTGCTGCTGGCCGCCGGAGAGCTGGGCCGGGTACTTGTCCGCCTGGGAGGCGACCCCGACCCGGTCGAGCAGGGCGCGGGCCTTCTCCTCGGCCGTCTTCCGGTCGGTCCTGCGGACCTTGACCTGGCCCAGCACCACGTTCTCCAGCACGGTCTTGTGGGCGAAGAGGTTGAAGGACTGGAAGACCATCCCGACGTCGGCACGCAGCCGGGCCAGCGCCTTACCCTCCTGCGGGAGCGGTCTGCCGTCGATCTCGATCGTGCCGGAGTCGGTCGTCTCCAGGCGGTTGATGGTGCGGCAAAGGGTGGACTTCCCGGACCCGGAGGGCCCGATGACCACGACGACCTCACCACGGGCGATCGTGAGGTCGATGTCCTGGAGTACGTGCAACGCGCCGAAGTGCTTGTTGACGCTCCTCAGGGCGACCAGATCGCCGGTCGCGGCCGTGTTGTCGTCGGCCACCGATACTTCGGTCATCGCTTGTTGGCTCCGTCCTCCTCGGTTGCGGAGGACAGTAGTGAGGCCGTGCGACCAGCGTCATTACATCTGAGGGAGATCTGAGCATCACGATCCGATATCAATCGGACACGTGTGGTAATCGCCGTCGCGGGCGGCGTACCGGCTGGATAACGGAAGCACCGCGCAACCGGAACCCGCTTGACTGCGTCTTCGTCCATCAGCGTGACTGCACGGGGTGCACGCGCGCGTGCGACGTGTTTTCCGTACAGGCCGAGACCAGACCGATGATGAAGCGGAGGGGGCCGGAATGAGACTGCTCCTCGTCGAGGACGACAACCATGTCGCCGCCGCCCTGTCCGCCGTCCTGGCGCGGCACGGCTTCGACGTCACGCATGCGCGCAGTGGCGAGGAGGCGCTCCGGGCCCTCATCCCGGAGAGCGACGGCTTCGGGGTCGTGCTCCTCGACCTCGGCCTGCCCGACCAGGACGGCTACGAGGTCTGCGGCAAGATCCGCAAGCGCACCGCCACCCCGGTGATCATGGTCACCGCCCGCTCCGACGTCCGCTCCCGCATCCACGGCCTCAACCTGGGCGCCGACGACTACGTGGTGAAGCCCTACGACACCGGGGAGCTCCTCGCCCGGATCCACGCCGTCAGCCGGCGCACCGTCCACGAGGACGCGAGCGGCGCCGCCGACACCACCTTGCGGCTCGGTCCCATCCACATCGAACTCCTCACCCGCCAGGTCAGCGTGGACGGTTCGCCGGTCCAGCTGACCCGCAAGGAGTTCGACCTGTTGGCCCTGCTCGCGCAGCGACCCGGGGTGGTCTTCCGCCGGGAGCAGATCATCAGCGAGGTGTGGCGCACCAGTTGGGAGGGGACCGGACGCACCCTGGAGGTGCATGTCGCCTCCCTGCGCGCCAAGCTGCGGCTGCCCGCGCTGATCGAGACCGTACGAGGCGTCGGCTACCGGCTCGTCGTCCCGGCCGCGTAGCGTGCCCGGGTGCGCACACGTCTCCTCCCGCTGCTCATCGTCCTGATGGCGGCGGTTCTGCTCGCCCTCGGAGTCCCGCTCGCCCTCAGCGTGGCCGCCGCCCAGCAGCAGAAGGTGGTCGTCGACCGCATCGACGACACCGCGCGCTTCGCGGCCCTCGCCCAGTTCGTCACCGACGCGCCCACCGGGTCGCGTCCCACGACGAAGGACGAGCGCCGGGAGACCCTGATCCGTGAACTCGCCAGCTACTACGGGGTCTACGGCATCAGGGCCGGCGTCTTCTACCGCACCGGCAGCTCCATGGCGATCGCCCCGGACGGATTCGCGCTGCCCGGGACCGGCGAGGTGCGGGACGCCTTCCAGGAGGCGCTGCTGAGCCGGCGCAGCCACGATCCGCCGCAGGTGTGGCCCTGGCAGCGCAACCGCCTCGTCGTCGCCTCGCCGGTGATACGGGACGGTGACGTCGTCGCGGTCGTGGTCACCGACTCGCCCACCGGTCCGATGCGTTCGCGGACGCTGCGCGGCTGGCTGACCATCGCCGCGGGCGAGACCGGCGCGATGCTGCTGGCCGTGGGCGCCGCGCTCCGGCTGACCGGCTGGGTGCTGCTGCCGGTCCGGGTCCTGGACGCCACCACCCACGACATCGCCACCGGGCGGCTCAAGTCCCGGGTCGCGGCGGCCGGCGGACCGCCGGAACTCCGGCGCCTGGCCCGTTCGTTCAACGAGATGGCGGACAACGTCGAGGATGTGCTGGAGCAGCAGCGCGCCTTCGTCGCCGACGCCTCGCACCAGTTGCGCAACCCGCTCTCGGCGCTGCTGCTGCGTATCGAACTGCTCGCACTCGAACTGCCGGAGGACAACGCGGAGATCGCCTCGGTCCGTACCGAGGGAAAGCGCCTGACCCAGGTCCTGGACGACCTGCTCGACCTGGCCCTGGCCGAGCACGCGGAGGCCGACCTGCGGCTGACCGACATCGGCGCGCTCACCGCCGAGCGCGTCGCCGCCTGGTCACCGACCGCGTGCGCCAAGGGAGTTCGGCTGGTCGGCAGCTGTCCGCCGGTCACCGCGTGGGCCGACCCGGTCACCCTGTCCAGCGCCCTGGACGCGGTGATCGACAACGCGGTGAAGTTCACCCCCGAGGGCGAGTCCGTCGAGGTGACGGTCGCGGCCGACGGAGGGAGCTCGACCGTCGTCGTCACGGACCGCGGCCCGGGTCTGACCGACGAGGAACTCGCCCGCGTCGGCGACCGCTTCTGGCGCAGCAACCGCCACCAGAACATCAAGGGCTCCGGCCTCGGCCTCTCCATCTCCGGCGTCCTGCTCGCCGCGGGCGGCGGCTCCATCGCCTACGCCCGGCACGAGCCGCACGGACTGAGGGTGACCGTCACCGTGCCCCGCGTCGGGCCTACGGCTTGACGGAGCGGTAGTAGCGCCGGGCACCCTCGTGCAGGGCCAGCGGGTCGGTGTAGATCGCCGTACGCAGGTCCACCAGCTGCGCGGAGTGGACGTGCGCGCCGATTCCGTCCCGGCTCTTGATCACGGTCCTGGTGACCCACTCGGTGAGCCGGGGGTCCAGATCCGCCCGGGTCATCAGCAGGTTGGACACGGCGATCGTCGGCACGGTGGAGCCCAGCTGGATGGTGGGATAGGCCGACTCCGGCATGTTGGTGGCCCGGTAGTAGCGCGTCGCGTCGCCCTGCTGGTGCATCTTGGCCACCAGGTCCGCCTCGATCGGCACGAACCGGAACGCGTAGCGGGCCGCCAGATCCTTCAGTCCGGCCGTGGGCAGCCCGCCCGACCAGAAGAACGCGTCGAGCTGCCCACGCCTGAGCCGGTCGGGCCCGGTGTCGATGCCGTCCGCCATCGGCGTGATGCCCTTCTCCGGGTCGATGCCCGCCGCCTTCAGCACCCGGTCGGCTATCAGCCGCACACCGGAGTGCTCCAGTCCTACGGCCACCCGCTTGCCGCGCAGATCCGTGATCGAGTCGACGTCCGAGTCGCGGGGCACGATGAGTTGCACGTAGTCGTCGTACAGCCGCGCCACCCCGCGCAGCCCGGCGGCGCCGCGCCCGCCGTCCACCTCGTACGTCTCCACCGCGTCGGCCGCGGCGATGGTGAAGTCGGCCTTTCCGGTCGCCACGCGCGCGACGTTCTCCTGCGACCCGGCGCTGTTGACCAGCTTCACCTTCAGGTCCGGCATGTCCTGGTCCAGCTCGGTGCGGAGCAGCTTGCCGTACTCCTGGTAGACCCCGAGCGGGGAGCCCGTGCTGATCGTGATCGTCCCGCCCGGCGGCTCCTCACCGAGCGGCAGCAGCCACCACAGCAGCAGCCCGAGGACGACGAAGCCGACCGCCGCGCCCTGGAGGGCCCGGCGCCTGCCGATTCGGGGGAGCACCTGGAGCATGCGCGCGATCCTGCCAGCCCGTGCGCGGTGCTGACCAGGGCAGCGCGGACGCGGCCGGAGTGTCGGTGGCGGCCGGTACGGTCGGTGAGTGGGTTCCTCGCCCGCCGGCCTGGTCCGTGAGTTCCCTCGGGCGTTCGGCCTCGACGCGCGCTCCGCCGCCACCGGAGCGCTACCGGGCGCCGGAGGAGGCACTCGCCGGACCGCCTACCCTTGTCGCATGAGCAGCAGTGAGCCGAGCGGGGCCGTGGACGTCAGAACGTATGAAGTGCGCACCTACGGGTGCCAGATGAACGTCCACGACTCCGAGCGGCTCTCCGGTCTCCTGGAGGAGGCCGGATACGTGCGCGCGCCCGACGGTTCCGACGGCGACGCGGACGTCGTCGTCTTCAACACGTGCGCGGTGCGCGAGAACGCCGACAACCGGCTCTACGGCAACCTCGGCCGGCTCGCCCCGATGAAGACCAGGCGCCCCGGGATGCAGATCGCCGTGGGCGGCTGCCTCGCCCAGAAGGACCGCGACACCATCGTCAAGAAGGCGCCCTGGGTGGACGTCGTCTTCGGCACGCACAACATCGGCAAGCTGCCCGTCCTGCTGGAGCGTGCCCGCGTGCAGGAGGAGGCGCAGGTCGAGATCGCGGAGTCCCTGGAGGCATTCCCCTCGACACTGCCGACCCGGCGGGAGAGCGCCTACGCGGCCTGGGTCTCCATCTCCGTCGGCTGCAACAACACCTGCACCTTCTGCATCGTCCCGGCGCTGCGCGGCAAGGAGAAGGACCGCCGCAGCGGCGAGATCCTCGCCGAGATCGAGGCCCTGGTCGGCGAGGGCGTCTCCGAGATCACCCTGCTCGGCCAGAACGTCAACGCCTACGGCTCCGACATCGGCGACCGCGAGGCCTTCGGCAAGCTGCTGCGGGCGTGCGGGAGCGTCGAGGGCCTGGAGCGCGTCCGCTTCACCTCGCCGCACCCCCGCGACTTCACCGACGACGTCATCGCCGCCATGGCCGAGACGCCGAACGTCATGCCGCAGCTCCACATGCCGATGCAGTCCGGTTCGGACACGGTCCTGAAGGCCATGCGCCGCTCGTACCGCCAGGAGCGCTACCTGGGGATCATCGAGAAGGTGCGCGCCGCCATCCCGCACGCGGCGATCACCACGGACATCATCGTCGGCTTCCCCGGGGAGACCGAGGAGGACTTCGAGCAGACCCTGCACGCCGTCCGCGAGGCGCGGTTCGCGCAGGCCTTCACCTTCCAGTACTCCAAGCGGCCCGGCACCCCGGCGGCGACCATGGAGAACCAGATCCCCAAGGAGGTCGTCCAGGCGCGCTACGAGCGTCTCGTCGCCGTCCAGGAGGAGATCTCCTGGGAGGAGAACAAGAAGCAGGTCGGCCGCACCCTGGACCTCATGGTCGCCGAGGGCGAGGGCCGCAAGGACGGTGCCACGCACCGCCTCTCCGGGCGCGCCCCCGACAACCGACTCGTCCACTTCACCAAGCCGGACCGGGAGGTCCGCCCCGGTGACGTGGTGACCGTCGAGATCACCTATGCCGCCCCGCACCACCTCCTCGCCGAGGGCGCCGTCCTGGACGTGCGCCCCACGCGCGCGGGCGACGCCTGGCAGAAGCGCAACGCGGCGCAGGCCGCGAAGCCGGCCGGCGTGATGCTCGGCCTGCCGAGGATCGGCGCCCCGCAGCCGCTCCCGGTGGCGGCGGCCAGCGGCTGCGGCTGCGACTGACCGGGCCGGGCGCGGGCCGGGCGCGGGCCGGGCCGTCTGTCACGCAGCCGTTCCGCCCGACGGCGTACCCTGCGGATCATGCTTGTCGCCGCCGCAGCCTGCCCCTGCCCGCCGCTGCTCGTGCCGGACGTCGCCGCCGGCGCCGCGCCCGAACTGGACTTCGTGCGGGCCGCCTGCACGGACGCGCTGGGCGTGCTCGCCGCCGCCCGCCCCGACCGTCTCGTGGTCGTCGGACCGGCCGGGAAGGACGGGCGGGGACCGCACCCGGAGGGCACGCGGGGCTCGTTCCGCGGCTTCGGCGTGGATCTCGACGTACGGCTGGGCGCCGACGGCGTGCGGACCGAGCGTGCGCTGCCGCCCTCGCTCGCGGTCGCCGCGTGGCTGCTGGCGCGGACCGGCTGGTCCGACGCCCCGATCGAGGGACTCGGCGTGGGGGAGTCCCTGGCGGCCGACCGTTGCGTCGCGGTGGGCCGGGACATCGGCGCGCGGGCCGGGCGGGTCGCGCTGCTGGTGATGGGCGACGCCAGCGCGTGCCGCACGCTCAAGGCGCCCGGCTATCTCGACGAACGGGCGGCGCCCTTCGACGCGGCGGTCGGGCGGACCCTGGGGGCGGCTGACGTGGCGGCCCTGGAGGCGCTGGACGCCGATTTGTCGTACGAGCTGAAGGCTTCCGGTCGCGCGCCCTGGCAGGTGCTCGCGGGCGCGGCCGAGGGCGCGGGGCTCGGCGGCGCGCTGCTGTACGAGGGCGCGCCCTACGGTGTCGGATACGTGGTCGCGGCCTGGTCGTAGCGTCAGCGCCCCGGGAGGCGGTGAACGGCGGACGGCCGGGAGGCTCTCGCCCCCCGGCCGTCCGGTGGTCGCTCCGCGCCGCTCAGGAGGCCGGCGGGGGCGACGCGGGCGGCGCGATGGTGCCGTCCCGCGTTCCCGGGCCGTCCTTGTGCGCGAGTCGGTCCATGGCGTCCTTGGCCTTGCCCGTGCCTGTCTCGATCTTGTCGCTGTACTTGCCCTTGGTTCTCTCGTCGACCACTTTCGCGGCCTTGTCGAGACCCTGTTCGATCTTGCTTCCGTGCTGCTGGGCGAGGTCGGAGACCTTGTCCTTGGCCGGGGCGAGCTTGGCCTTCAAGTTGTCCATCAGACCCATGGTCCACCTTCCCACGCGGGGCAGTTAAGTGCGGGCGCCTTCGCCGGCCCCACTGTCGGCGGCCTTCTCGGCGGACTGCTGCTTGGGGATCTCGACGGCTTCGGCACCGGCGCTCCCCTCCGCCTCGGTCTCGGCGGCCACCTCGGCGTCCTCGGCTTCCTTGGCGGCGGTGCCGTCGGTGGAGCCGGTGGGGTCCGCAACGGTGGCTTCGCCCACCACAACCTGCTCCGCGGCGGCTTCGGCCGTCTCCGGGGCGGCCTGTGCCTCTGCGGTCGACCCCTCCTCCGTGGCCTTCGACCTCCGCAGAAGTCGTGCAAAAACGCCCATATCCACTCCATACGTTACTTGTGCGGGCGAACTCCCGCGTAGCCCGGTGCGTCCGTCTGCGTCGCCCCGGGGCACCGCCCCTCGAAAGCGGCGGCGAATACCTCGCAACGGGCAACGACCCCGGAACCGCGCCGTCACGTAACTCGTTCGAGACCAGTGCGTGAGGTTTGCGAGACTGGGGCCGTGAGCAGCGCACCCCCCGCCCCCCGAGTCATCGCCGTCGTCGGACCGACCGCGGCCGGAAAATCCGATCTGGGCGTCTTCCTGGCCCGGCGTCTGGGCGGTGAGGTCGTCAACGCCGACTCCATGCAGCTCTACCGAGGGATGGACATCGGCACCGCCAAGCTGACGCCCCAGGAGCGCGCCGGCGTCCCGCACCACCTGATGGACATCTGGGATGTGACGGTCACGGCGTCCGTCGCCGAGTACCAGCGCCTCGCCCGGGAGCGGATCGACGCACTGCTCGCCGACGGCCGCTGGCCGGTCCTCGTCGGCGGCTCCGGCCTCTACGTCCGCGGGGCCGTCGACAACCTGGAGTTCCCCGGCACCGACCCGGAGGTCCGGGCCCGCCTCGAGGAGGAGCTCGCCCTGCGCGGCTCCGGCGCCCTGCACGCCCGCCTCGCCGCCGCCGACCCCGAGGCAGCGCACGCGATCCTGCCGAGCAACGGCCGCCGTATCGTCCGGGCCCTAGAAGTCATCGAGATCACCGGCAAGCCCTTCACCGCCAACCTCCCCGGGCACGACTCGGTCTACGACACGGTCCAGATCGGCGTCGACGTGGCCCGCCCCGAACTCGACGAGCGCATCACGCGCCGGGTCGACCGGATGTGGGACGCGGGGCTCGTGGACGAGGTGCGCGCCCTGGAGGCGCGAGGGCTGCGCGAGGGGCGTACGGCAGCGCGTGCGCTCGGGTACCAGCAGGTGCTCGCGGCGCTCGCGGGGGAGTGCACCCAGGACGAGGCGCGTACGGAGACCGTCCGTGCCACCAAGCGCTTCGCGCGCCGTCAGGATTCGTGGTTCAGACGCGATCCGCGGGTGCACTGGCTGAGTGGGGCCGCGGCGGATCTCACGGAACTTCCGCACCTCGCACTGGCGTTGGTGGAACGACCGGTCACAGCCTGATCACGTCATGGCATCGGGACGCTCAGGCCGCCGTCCCGGCCTCCGGGAGCGTGCCATCATCGAGCTTCGATCGACCAAAGTGGAGTCCGAGTGGGGAGGGCGCGTGGCGATGGAGGCCGGCCCTCGCGACACCGCAGAAGGCACCGAGCACGTCACCCCCGACCTCGGTGAACCGGAACAGGGCGACGACCGGCTGAGCCCGGACGGCCCGGACGAACTCCCGGGCGGAGTGACCGCCGACGGACCCGAACCGGACGAGATGTTCCCCGGTCCCGAGGTCGAGGTGGAGCTGCGTCCGCAGCGCCGGCTGCGCATCTGGCAGCTCGCCCCGATCGTCGCCCTGGCCGCGCTCGGCTCCCTGATGTTCGCCTTCCCGCTCGCCTTCGACTTCGGCGACAGCGGCGCCGTGATCGCCATGCTCGGCCTGCTCATCTGCTCCTGCGCGGCCGGCTGGGGCATGATGGCCGCCCGCCGCGTCGGCCACACGTGGCCCGGCTTCCCGCAGCGCGGCTCCGGTCGCCGCCCCGACTGGCGCGTGGTCCTCGCCTACGTCGTGCTCGTCGCCGCGGTGGTCGTCCTCGCCGTGTGGCGCGTGGCCCGGCTGCGTTAGCCGGCGCGAGCGCCGTACCCCCGGCCGCCCCTGGATCGTCCCGCCCCCGGGCTGTCACAGCCACCCCGTACGATCGAGGAATGAGCACGCGGATCGCCTTCCTCAAGGGGCACGGCACCGAGAACGACTTCGTGATCGTCCCGGACCCCGAGAACGTCATCGACCTGTCCCCGGCCGCCGTGGCCGCCCTGTGCGACCGGCGCGCGGGCATCGGCGGTGACGGCCTGCTGCACGTCGTGCGGTCCGCCGCCCATCCCGAGGCGCGGTCGATGGCGGCCGAGGCGGAGTGGTTCATGGACTACCGCAACGGCGACGGCTCGGTCGCCGAGATGTGCGGCAACGGCGTGCGAGTGTTCGCGCGCTACCTCCAGCGCTCCGGGCGGGTGACCGAGGGTGACCTCGCGGTCGCCACGCGCGGTGGCGTGAAGACCGTGCACCTCGCCAAGGACGGGGACGTCACCGTCGGCATGGGCAGAGCGCGGCTGCCCGCGGGGGACGTCACGGTGAGCGTCGGCGAGCGCAGTTGGCCCGCGCGGAGCGTGAACATGGGCAATCCGCACGCGGTCGCCTTCGTCGACGACCTCGCGGACGCCGGCGACCTGTACTCCCCGCCGCCCTTCAGCCCGGCCGCCGCCTACCCGGACGGGGCGAACGTCGAGTTCGTCGTCGACCGCGGCCCCCGGCACGTCGCGTTGCGGGTCCACGAGCGCGGCTCCGGCGAGACCCGGTCGTGCGGCACGGGCGCGTGCGCAGTGGCTGTGGCCGCCGCCCGCAGGGACGGCGCGGACCCGGCCGTCACCGGCACTCCGGCCACCTACACCGTCGACGTGCCCGGCGGAACGCTGGTCGTCACCGAACGGCCCGACGGCGAGATCGAGATGACCGGTCCCGCGGTGATCGTCGCCGAGGGCGAGTTCGACACCGAGTGGCTGGAAAACGCGCTCCGCTGAACGGGTGAATCCCAGCTAGGACGGTTTCGAATCCTCTCATCCGCAGAGGCCGGGTGCCCGTGGTGTCCCGAAACCACGGCCGACCTCGTATCCCGTGGCGCGAAACGGTAAACCCGCCGATCGTCGCTCGAATAGGTGATCCGTTTCACGCTCGGCGGGAGGCGGTCCGTCGCACGTGGTGGGCTCGGTAGCATCAAGCACCGGCCCGGACGGGGGATCGTCGTCGTTCCCTGAGCCGAGTACGCCCTGGGGCACCCGTCCGCCGGTCAAGCAGCCGGAGGTGCCCATGAGTGCGGAGGCCACGAACTCTGCGACGCCGAGCCCTGTGACCGACACAGCGCCCCGCAGGAAGGCCCGCCCCCGGATCGACCTGCGCCGACTCGGCCGGGCCGCCCTGCTCGGCCCCGCCGCGCGCGACCGGCTGCCCGACGCCATCGGCCACGTGGCGGAGGCGCATCGCGCCCACTACCCCGACGCGGACCTCGAAGCTCTGCGCCGCGCCTACGTGTTGGCCGAGTCCTCGCACCGCGGCCAGATGCGCAAGAGCGGTGAGCCCTACATCACCCACCCGCTCGCCGTCACCCTCATCCTCGCCGAACTCGGCGCGGAGACAACGACGTTGACCGCCTCCCTGCTCCACGACACCGTCGAGGACACGGAGGTGACGCTGGATCAGGTCGGCTCCGAGTTCGGCGCTGAGGTGCGCTACCTGGTCGACGGGGTGACGAAACTGGAGAAGGTCGACTACGGCGCCGCCGCCGAGCCCGAGACCTTCCGCAAGATGCTCGTCGCCACCGGCAGCGACGTCCGCGTGATGTCGATCAAACTGGCCGACCGGCTGCACAACATGCGCACCCTGGGCGTGATGCGCCCCGAGAAGCAGGCCCGCATCGCCAAGGTCACCCGGGACGTCCTCATCCCGCTCGCCGAACGGCTCGGCGTCCAGGCGCTCAAGACCGAACTGGAAGACCTCGTCTTCGCGATCCTGCACCCCGAGGAGTACGAGCACACAAGGGAGTTGATCGCGGACAACGCCTCCCGGGCGGACGATCCGCTCGCCGACATCTCCGACGAGGTGCGCGCCGTGCTGCGCGACTCCGGCATCCCGGCCGAAGTCCTCATCCGCCCACGGCACTTCGTCTCCGTACACCGGGTGGCCCGCAAGCGCGGCCAGCTGCGCGGCTCCGACTTCGGCCGCGTCCTGGTGCTGGTCAACGAGGACGCGGACTGTTACGGCGTCCTCGGCGAACTGCACACCTGTCTGACGCCCGTCGTCTCGGAGTTCAAGGACTTCATCGCCGTACCCAAGTTCAACCTGTACCAGTCGCTGCACACCGCGGTCGCCCGCGCCGACGGCCAGGTCGTCGAAGTCCTCGTCCGCACCCACCAGATGCACAAGGTCGCCGAGGCCGGCGTCATCGCGCTCGGCAACCCCTACGCGCCCCCCGCGGAGGAGCAGACGGCGCCCGACGGCGAGCGCGCCGACCCCACCCGGCCCGGCTGGCTCTCCCGCCTCCTCGACTGGCAGGAGGCCGCGCCCGACCCCGACACCTTCTGGTCCACCCTCCGTGAAGACCTCGCCCAGGACCGTGAGATCACCGTCTTCCGGCCCGACGGCGGCACCCTGGGCCTGCCCGAGGGCGCGACCTGCGTGGACGCCGCCTACGCGCAGTACGGCGAGGATGCGCACGCCTGCATCGGCGCACGCGTCAACGGGCGCCTGGCGACCCTGAGCACGGTTCTGACGGACGGCGACACCGTCCAGCTCCTCATGGGCCAGGACCCGGCCTCCGAGCCCTCCAGGGAGTGGCTGGAGCACGCCCACACCGCCGCCGCCCGGATCGCCATCCAGCGCTGGCTCACCGCCCACCCGGTGAGCGCCGAGGACGAGGCGGCCGGGCACCCCTCGGAAAGCGGGCGGGACACCGGTGTGCGCCCGGCCCGCACCGGCGCCCCCGACATCGGCGCTCCGGACGCGCCCCTCGCCGCCCCCGTCGTCGACCGGCCCGGCGCGAGCGTCCGTCTCGCCGGCTGCTGCACCCCCGTACCGCCCGACGAGGTGACCGGTTTCTCGGTGCGCGGGGGCGTGGTCACCGTCCACCGTGTCGAGTGCGCCGCCGTGGCGCGGATGAAGAACGTGGGGCGCGCGGAGGTCGGCGTGCGCTGGGGTGACACCACCGCCTGCCGGGTCACGCTCGTGGCCGAATCGTTCGGCCGCCCCCATCTGCTGGCCGACCTCACCGAGGCGATGGCCCTGGAGGGCGCCGAGATCGTCTCGGCGACGGTCGAACCGCCGACCCAGCAGCAGGTGCGCCACACGTACACGCTCCAACTGCCGGACGCGGCCCACCTTCCCGCCCTGATGCGCGCCATGCGCAACGTGCCGGGCGTGTACGACGTCAGCCGGGCGCAACATCACACGACGGCCTCCTGAAGACCCCGTTCGAGTGGACCTGGCGCGAGTCATCGTCCTCGGGTACGCGCGCGCTGGTAGCGGTGGTGCATGCTGCTCACTTTCCGCACCTCCCGGCCCGGCGCCAGGGCTCCACGCCGGCTGAAGGCGGCGCTCCTCGCCTCCGCCGTCTCGGTCTGCCTCGTCGCGGCGAGCGCCCCCGCCGAGCCGCTGGGCGTCGGCGACCGCCTCTTCCCCTACCTCGGCAACCCCGGGTACGACGTGGCGTCGTACGACCTCTCCTTCACCTACACCGGCTCCCACAGCAAGCCGCTCCAGGCCGTCACCACGATCGACGCCCGGACGACCGCCGCGCTGGACCGGATCAACCTGGACTTCGCCCACGGCACCGTGGAGTCGGTCGAGGTCGACGGCCGGCCCGCCTCCTACACCAGCGCCGGCGAGGACCTGGTGGTCACCCCGGAGCGATCGCTGCCCCAGGGCACCCGGACCCGGATCACCGTGCGGCACACCAGCGATCCCTCGACCACCGGGGACGGTGACGGCGGCTGGGTGCGCACCGAGGACGGCCTCGCCATGGCCAACCAGGCCGACGCCGCGCACCTGGTCTTCCCCTGCAACGACCACCCCTCTGACAAGGCGATGTTTACCATCCGGGTCACCGCGCCTAACGCCTACACGGCCGTCGCCAACGGCCTGCCGGCCGGCGTCGACAAGTCCGGCGCGACGACCACCTGGACGTACCGCACCCGGCACCCCATGGCCACCGAACTCGCACAGGTGTCGATCGGCCGCTCAGCCGTGCTGCGCCGCACCGGCCCGCACGACCTGCCGATGCGTGACGTGGTGCCCGCCCAGGACCGCGAGCGGCTGCGGCCCTGGCTGGAGAAGACGCCGGACCAGATCGCCTGGATGGAGAGCAAGGTCGGCCGGTACCCCTTCGAGACGTACGGGCTGCTGATGGCCGACGCGTCCACCGGGTTCGAGCTGGAGACCCAGACGATCTCGCTCTTCGAGAAGGGCCTCTTCACCGAGCCCGCCTACCCGAAGTGGTACGTCGAGTCGGTCATGGTCCACGAGCTGTCCCATCAGTGGTTCGGCGACAGCGTCAGCCCGCGCACCTGGTCGGACGTGTGGCTCAACGAGGGGCACGCCACCTGGTACGAGGAGCTCTACGCCGAGGAGACGGCGCACCGGCCCATGGAGGACCGGATGAAGGCCGCCTACAGCGCCTCCGACCGCTGGCGCGCCGCCGGCGGACCGCCCGCTCTCCCCAAGGCCCCCGCCCCGGGCCAGAAGATCAGCCTCTTCCGCCCCAACATCTACGACGGCGCCGCCCTCGCCCTCTACGCCCTGCGCCAGGAGATCGGCCGCCCCGCCTTCGAGCGCGTGGAGCGCACCTGGGTGCGTGTCCACCGGGACGCCACCGCCACCACGGCCGACTTCGAGGACCTCGCCGCAAGGATCTCCGGCCGCGACCTGACCGGGTTCTTCAAGGCCTGGCTGTACGACGAGAAGACCCCGCCGATGCCGGGACACCCGGACTGGAAGCCGGCGCCGTCCGCCGCCCCACAGGGGCCCCCTGCCAAGAAATAGGGCCGCCGGATAAGGCGATGACGGGACGAGCCGTGCCGTGCGACCATCGTCGGGCCGACGCCGCGGGGACCGGGAGTTCATCGGGAATCTCCAGGGGCACTCGCGCGTTGAGACCTGTGCAGGCATTCCCACGACGTAAGGACCCAATGACCTCCTCTTCTTCCTCTCCCCAGGACACTGAGCGCCTCGCGCACACCTACCCCGAGGGTCTTCGGGCCGATGCCCTGATGGAAGAGGACGTCGCCTGGAGCCGGCTGACCGACGGAGAGCGGGACGGCGCACAGCTCGACCGCTCCGACCGCGCGGCTCTGCGCCGCGTCGCGGGCCTCTCCACCGAGCTGGAGGACGTCACCGAGGTCGAGTACCGGCAGCTGCGCCTGGAGCGCGTGGTGCTCGTCGGTGTGTGGACCTCGGGGACCGTCCAGGACGCGGAGAACTCGCTGGCCGAGCTGGCCGCCCTCGCGGAGACCGCGGGAGCGCTCGTCCTCGACGGCGTCGTGCAGCGCCGCGACAAGCCGGACGCGGCGACCTACATCGGCTCCGGCAAGGCGATCGAGCTGCGGGACATCGTCCTGGAGACCGGAGCCGACACCGTGGTCTGCGACGGAGAGCTGAGCCCCGGCCAGCTCATCCACCTCGAAGACGTCGTCAAGGTCAAGGTCATCGACCGTACGGCCCTGATCCTCGACATCTTCGCCCAGCACGCCAAGTCCCGTGAGGGCAAGGCGCAGGTGGCACTCGCGCAGATGCAGTACATGCTGCCGAGGCTGCGCGGTTGGGGCCAGTCGCTCTCCCGTCAGATGGGCGGCGGCTCGGGCGGCGGCCTCGCCACCCGTGGCCCCGGTGAGACCAAGATCGAGACGGACCGGCGCCGGATTCGCGAGAAGATGGCGAAGATGCGCCGGGAGATCGCGGACATGAAGACCGGCCGCGACATCAAGCGCCAGGAGCGCCGGCGCCACAAGGTGCCGTCCGTCGCCATCGCGGGTTACACCAACGCGGGCAAGTCCTCCCTGCTCAACCGCCTCACCGGCGCGGGCGTCCTGGTCGAGAACGCGCTGTTCGCGACCCTGGACCCGACCGTGCGCAGGGCGGAGACGCCGAGCGGACGGCTCTACACGCTGGCCGACACGGTCGGTTTCGTCCGGCATCTCCCGCACCACCTGGTCGAGGCGTTCCGCTCCACGATGGAGGAGGTCGGCGACGCCGACCTGATCCTGCACGTGGTCGACGGTTCGCACCCGGTCCCGGAGGAGCAGCTGGCCGCCGTGCGCGAGGTGATCCGGGATGTCGGCGCCACCCAGGTGCCCGAGATCGTGGTGATCAACAAGGCCGACGCGGCCGACCCGTTGACCCTTCAGCGGCTGATGCGGAACGAGAAGCGCTCCATCGCCGTCTCGGCCCGCAGCGGTCAGGGCATCGAGGAGCTCCTCGCGCTCATCGACAACGAACTGCCGCGCCCCGCGGTCGAGATCGAGGCGCTGGTGCCGTACACGCACGGCAAGCTGGTCGCCCGCGCCCACTCGGAGGGCGAGGTGATCTCCGAGGAGCACACCGCGGAGGGCACCCTGCTCAAGCTGCGCGTGCACGAGGAGCTGGCGGCGGAACTCGCGCCGTACGTACCGGCACCGCTGGCCTGACCGCCGTATCCGATCTCGGAACACGGCCGGAGGCACGGCCCTGGCGCAACGGTCGCAGCACGAAGCGAAGGCCCGTCCCCTGCAACAGGGGGCGGGCCTTCTGCCGTGCCGCGGTGGGTCCCACAGCGGCCGGGCGGTGCCTACTGGCCGGCGAACTTCTTGCTGACCGAGTCGTACACGGCCTTCGCCACGGCACCCAGGCGTGGGCCCGCCAGCCAGCCCGAAGTCACCGGCCCGATCGAGGTGTTGGAGACCAGCGCCGGCTTCCCGTCGGATCCCGTCTCGACCCAGCCGCCGCCGGACGAACCGCCGGTCATCGTGCAGCCGATGCGGTACATCGTCGGGTCGGCCGTGTCGATCGACAGCCGCCCCGGCCTGTCCGTGCACTGGTACAGCGTCTGGCCGTCGTACGGCGGCGCCGCCGGGTACCCGGTCGCGGTGAGGCTCGACACCTTCGGCACGGCGGGCGCGTCGAAGTTCACCGGCAGCGCCGAACCGACCGTCTCCTCAAGGGACTTGCCGCCGCTGCCCTGCTCGGGCGTCACATGGATCACGGCGTAGTCGTACGCCGATCCCTGGCCGCCCGTCTCGCCGCCCTGATCGATCCACTGCTGCGAGGTCCGCGCCCAGTCGCCCCACCAGACGCCGTACGGTGCGACCTCGGACCGGGTCGCCCCCTGCAACTGGGCCGCGTTCTCACCGGCGTTGTTGTACGACGGCACGAACGCGATGTTGCGGTACCAGCCGCCCTTCTTGCCGGCGTGCACACAGTGCCCCGCCGTCCAGACGAGGTTGGACTTGCCGGGGTGCGCGGGGTCCTCCACGACCGTCGCCGAGCAGACCATCGTGCCCTGGGGGGCGTCGAAGAGCACCTTGCCGGCCGCCGCCGCGTTGGCGTGGTAGGTGGGCGTCACGGCCTTCGCCTTCACCGGGGCGGGCGTCGGGTCGGTCACACCCTGGTCGCCGGAGAGGTCGTTGGTGTCGACGCCCTTGTCCGGGTCGTCGGCGGCCCGCATCCGGTCCGAGCTCCACAGCCCCTTGATGACCGGGTTGACGTAGTCGTTGGCCTCGCGGAGCCAGTCGTCCCTGTTCCAGTTCTTCCAGGCGCCGCGCTTCCACTTGTCGATGTCGATCCCGTGCTCCTTGAGCTTCTGCCTGAGCTCGTCCGGGATCTTGATCTTGCCGTCACCGGTTCCACCGCCGGTCGCGGAGGCGGAGGCCGAACCGCCCGCGTTGTCGTCGGTGCCGCTCGAACCGCAGGCGGTCGCGGTGAGCGCGAGCACCGAGGCGAGGACGAGCGCGGCCGGCGCGGGGGAGATCCTGCCGGGCGCGCTCCTCCCTCGGCGGACGGTGAAGAACGGCCGTATGGATCGCATGGACTTGACTCCCCCTGGAGTGAACGGACGGGCGGCGGGCCGCGAACCCAGCGGGACTCCACGCCGGCTTCGCGCCCCTCCCACGGCTTCGGGAACGGCGTCCCACACTATGCGCTCGCTGTGGGCGGCTTCCGACGGAACAGCAACAGTTGAGTCACGGCAAGGATCTTGGAGCAACCCGTAACTCCTCGGGGGGTGCGGGGTTGGTAGCGGCGGGGGGTCTGCCGTCTCCGTGAGGTCCCCTGTGCGCGTGAGGTCGTACGGGCCACAACTCACCCTCCCCTGCCGGGACTTCGAGGTGGCGGCCGTCGGCGCCACACCGCGCTCGGCCGACGGGCAGGACACCGCCGCCCACCCACCGGTCAGCCGTCGGACGAACCCGTAGACCCCGCGAGGACCAGACCGTGAACGCCACCTCCACCCCCGACGGCCGCCCCGAGGCCCCCGGGCCGGGCCCCGCCCTTCCCGTGCCGCCGCCGGAATCCGTCCCCCGACCACGCCCCCGGAGCTCGGAGACCGAGCGGCATGGCGACGCCGTGACCGACCTCCTGGACCACCCCGACCCGCACACCGCGGCGCGGTCCGCCGCCGTCGAGAACCTTCTGCGCTGCTGGGTACGGGAGACCGGTTCGCCCGCCCCCGCCGACGGCACGCTCCGTCTTCCCCTCCCCGCCACCGGCACCGCTCTCCTCGCCGAGGTGCACTACTGGTCGCCGACCGGCGCGCACCGCTTCGGCCCGCCCCGCCTCGCCGGTGCGCCCGACGACGTCCCGCCGGCCGACCCGGTGACGGTCGCGGCGCTGCTCTCCCGCGAGGCGTGCGCGGGCGCACCGGGGGGTACCCCCGCGACGGCGCCCGCGCCGGTCGCGCACCACGCCACCGATCTGGTCGCCCGGGTCGCCGACTCCCTCCGCCGCACGGCCACCTTCATCACCCACAGGCGTCAACACCCCACCGACACAACGGACTTGTTCCTCGCCGCCGAGCAGTCGCTGCTGCTCGGACATCCGCTGCACCCGACCCCGAAGAGTCGCGAGGACCTCTCCGATTCCGAACTCCGGCGGTACTCACCCGAGTTGGACGGCGCCTTCCCGCTGCGCTGGATCGCCGTGGCCCCCGGCGTACTCGCCACCGACTCCGCCTGGACCGAGCGCGGCCGTCCCGTCACCGCTCCCAGGCTGACGGCGCGCCTCGCCGGAACCGCGCTGCCGCTGCCCGACGGCCACGCCGCTCTGCCGCTGCACCCCTGGCAGTGGCGCGAGCTGCGGCACCGGGCCGGAACCGCGGCCCTGCTCGACACCGGGCAGTTGACGGACCTCGGCACGCGGGGCACGTCCTGGCATCCGACCTCCTCCCTGCGCACCGTCCACCGGTCGGGCGCCCCCGCCATGCTCAAGCTCTCGCTGGGCCTGCGTATCACCAACTCCCGTCGCGAGCACCTCCGCAAGGAACTCCATCGCGGCGTCGAGGTGCACCGTCTGCTGCGCGGCGGTCTGTCGAAGCAGTGGCACGCGGCCCACCCGGCCTTCGACATCGTGCGCGACCCGGCCTGGCTCGCCGTGGACGACCCGGCGGACGGCCGGCCCGTGCCCGGCCTCGACGTGCTGATCCGGCACAACCCCTTCGGCCCGGGGGACGACGTGTCCTGCGTGGCCGGGCTCGTCTCACCGCGGCCCCGCCGTTCACGCCTCGCCGAGATCGTCACACGGCTCGCCGAGCGCACCGGCCGCCCGCGCGGAGCCGTCGCCGCGGAGTGGTTCCTGCGCTACCTGGAGCAGGTCGTACGACCCGTGCTGTGGCTGGACGGGGAGGCGGGCATCGCCCTGGAGGCGCACCAGCAGAACACGCTGGTCCTGCTGGACGGTGACGGCTGGCCCGCGGGCGGGCGCTACCGCGACAACCAGGGCTACTACTTCCGGGCGTCCCGGCGCGCCGAACTCGACGCCCGGCTGCCCGGCATCGGCGAACACAGCGACACCTTCGTCGCCGACGAGGTGACCGACGAACGCTTCACCTACTACCTGGCGATCAACAACGTCTTCGGACTCATCGGGGCGTTCGGCTCTCAACACCTCGCCGACGAGCGGCTCTTGCTCGCCGCCTTCCGCCGCTTCCTGGGTGGCCTCGCCGTGGCCCCCGGCGGACCGCGCAGCTCCCTGCCGGCCCGCCTGCTCGACTCACCGGTCCTGCGCTGCAAGGCCAACCTGCTGACCCGACTCCACGGCCTCGACGAACTCGTCGGCCCGGTGGACACCCAGTCCGTCTACGTCACCATCGCCAACCCCCTCCACTCCTGACCGCGCACGCCCGGCGGACCGCCGCCCCCCACCGCCCCGAGGCGCACGCCCCACCCGGTTTCCCGTCTCGCCTCTCCCGTCTCCCGTCTCCCGACTCCCGAGAAGAGCGTCACCGTGCCCCCTGCCGATGCGAGCGCCGACACCGCCCACTGCACGAGCCCCGCGAGCCCACTCGTGGAGCCGGACCCCGACAGCGAGGACACCCTCGACCTCCGACTGCCCGAGGAGTTCGTCGCGCTGTGCGTCCAGGCGGACCGCGCCGACGCCGTGCCGGGCCGCGGCGCGCGGAGGGGCGGGACCGGGTACGAGCCGGGCGGCGATCTGCTCGGTCACGTCGGCGGCTGGGGCCCGGTCGTGACGTCGGCCGGGACGTTCCGGCTCGTGCCGGTACGCGTCGAGCGTGACCTCGCGCTCATCGGCCGCTGGATGAACGACCCCGCCGTGGCCGCCTTCTGGGAGCTGGCCGGGCCCGAGGCCCTGACCGAGGACCACCTGCGCGCCCAGCTCGACGGCGACGGACGCAGCGTCCCGTGCCTGGGCGAACTGAACGGTATGCCGATGAGCTACTGGGAGATCTACCGCGCGGACCTCGACCCGCTGGCCCGGCACTATCCCGCCCGGCCGCACGACACCGGTGTCCACCTCCTCATCGGCGCCGCGGCCGACCGCGGCCGAGGACTCGGCGGCGTGCTGCTCAGGGCCGTCGCCGATCTGGTGCTCGACCGGCGGCCGGCCTGCGCACGGGTCGTCGCCGAACCCGACCTCCGCAACTCGGCCTCCGTGGCGGCCTTCCTGCGCGCGGGTTTCCGGCTCTCGGCGGAGATCGACCTGCCCACCGGACGAACCGCCCTCATGGTCCGCGAGCGGGCCCGGCGCGACCGGCCGTAGCACCGCGCGGCGGATCGGCGCGCGCGGCAGCGCCCGTGCGGCCGGTGCGCCCCCCGACCGCATCCGGTCACCAAGCGGTCCGCACACCGCCCTATCCGGTCCGTCCCGTCTCGCCACCGGAGGGATCCGATCCCGTCCGGGCCGAACCGAAGCGATCCGATCCCAGGCCACGGGGGTCCCCGGCCTGATCACGTCCCTCGTCACCGCCTTGATCGCCCGATTGTCAGTCCCGGGCCGTAGGGTGGTCGGGCTATGACGAAGCCCTCACTCCCCGAACTCCTGCATGCCGCCGTCACCGCCGTCGGCGGTACGGAGCGCCCCGGCCAGGTGACCATGGCCGAATCCGTCGCCGCGGCGATCGACGACAGCTCCCATCTGCTGGTCCAGGCGGGCACCGGCACCGGAAAGTCGCTCGGCTACCTCGTGCCGGCGCTCGCGCACGGGGAGCGCGTCGTCGTCGCGACCGCCACCCTCGCGTTGCAGCGCCAGCTGGTCGAGCGGGACCTGCCACGCACGGTCGACGCCCTCCATCCCCTGCTGCGCCGCCGTCCCGAGTTCGCGATGCTCAAGGGCAGGTCCAACTACCTGTGCCTGCACCGCCTCCGCGAGGGCATGCCGCAGGACGAGGAGGAGGGACTCTTCGACCAGTTCGAGGCCGCCGCGCCGACCAGCAAGCTGGGCCATGACCTGCTGCGACTGCGGGACTGGACGGACGAGACCGAGACCGGCGACCGCGACGACCTCACCCCGGGCGTCTCCGACCGCGCCTGGGCCCAGGTGTCCGTCTCCTCCCGGGAGTGCCTGGGCGCATCCAAGTGCGCCTACGGGGCCGAGTGCTTCGCCGAGATGGCCCGCGAGCGCGCCAAACTGGCCGAGGTCGTCGTCACCAACCACGCCCTGCTCGCCATCGACGCCATCGAGGGCGCCCCCGTCCTCCCGCAGCACGAGGTGCTCATCGTCGACGAGGCCCACGAACTGGTCTCCAGGGTCACCGGGGTCGCCACCGGCGAGCTGACTCCGGGCCAGGTCAACCGCGCGGTCCGGCGCGCCGCGAAGCTCGTCAACGAGAAGGCCGCCGACCAGCTCCAGACCGCCGCCGAGGGTTTCGAGCGACTGATGGAACTCGCCCTGCCCGGCCGCCTGGAGGAGATCCCGGAGGACCTCGGCTACGCCCTCATGGCGCTGCGCGACGCCTCCCGCACGGTGATCTCCGCGATCGGGGCGACCCGCGACAAGTCCGTCCAGGACGAGGACGCGGTCCGCAAGCAGGCCCTGGCCTCCGTGGAGAGCGTGCACAGCGTGGCGGAGCGCATCAGCAACGGCTCGGAGTGGGACGTCGTCTGGTACGAGCGGCACGACCGCTTCGGCGCCTCCCTGCGCGTCGCGCCCATGTCGGTGTCGGGGCTGCTGAGGGAGAAGCTCTTCGCGGACCGCTCCGTCGTCCTGACCTCGGCCACCCTGAAACTCGGCGGCGACTTCAACGGCGTGGGCGCCTCGCTGGGCCTCGCCCCCGAGGGAACCGAGGGTGAGGACCTGCCGCAGTGGAAGGGGCTCGACGTCGGCTCGCCATTCGACTACCCGAAGCAGGGCATCCTGTACGTCGCCAAGCATCTGTCGCGGCCCGCGCGGGACGGCGACCGCGCCGACATGCTGGACGAGCTGACCGAGCTGATCCAGGCGGCCGGCGGTCGCACCCTCGGCCTCTTCTCCTCGATGCGGGGCGCGCAGCTGGCCGCCGAGGAACTGCGCTCCCGCATCCCGGAGTTCCCGATACTGCTTCAGGGCGAGGAGACCCTGGGCGAGCTGATCAAGAACTTCGCCGCCGACCCCAGGACCTGTCTTTTCGGCACGCTCTCGCTCTGGCAGGGCGTCGACGTCCCGGGGCCCAGCTGTCAGCTGGTCGTCATGGACAAGATCCCGTTCCCGCGCCCCGACGACCCGTTGATGAGCGCCCGGCAGAAGGCCGTCGAGGACGCCGGCGGCAACGGCTTCATGGCGGTCGCCGCCACTCACGCGGCCCTGCTGATGGCCCAGGGCGCCGGCCGTCTCGTACGGGCGTCCGGGGACCGCGGTGTCGTCGCCGTACTGGACCAGCGTCTGGCGACGGCCCGCTACGGCAGCTATCTCAAGGCGTCACTCCCGGACTTCTGGTACACCACCGACCGCAACCAGGTTCGCAAGTCCCTGGCCGCGATCGACGCGCTGGCCAAACAGGCGGAGCGGTCGGAGCAGCCCCCGGAGTCGGAGCAGACAGAACGGAGCGAACCGGCCGAACAGGGCGAACCGGCCGGGCAGTCCGCGGCGGAGTGAGGGTGCGCGGGCAGCGCGCCCGTTCCGGGACAGCACAGGGCCCCGGAACCGGCGCAGGGGTCCCGGGGCCCGGTCAGGGGGCGCGGCCGCCACACGGCTCGCCCGCCGCGGCCGTCACACGCGCCGCAGTACCGCCACCACCTTGCCCAGGATGGTCGCGTCGTCACCGGCGATCGGTTCGTACGCCGCGTTGTGCGGGAGGAGCCAGACGTGTCCGTCCTCGCGCTTGAAGCGCTTGACGGTGGCCTCGCCCTCCAGCATGGCGGCGACGATGTCACCGTTCTCCGCCACCGGCTGGCGGCGCACGGTGACCCAGTCACCGTCACAGATCGCGGCCTCGATCATCGAGTCACCGACGACCTTGAGGACGAACAGCTCGCCGTCGCCGACCAGTTGGCGGGGGAGGGGGAAGACGTCCTCGACCGATTCCTCGGCGAGGATCGGGCCGCCGGCCGCGATCCGGCCGACCAGCGGCACGTACGACGCGGCCGGCTTGCCGGCGGTGTCCGTGGGCTGTACCGAGGCCGCCTGGTCCGAGCCGCGCACCTCGTAGGCGCGCGGACGGTGCGGGTCACGGCGCAGGAAACCCTTGCGCTCCAGCGCCATGAGCTGGTGCGCGACCGAGGAGGTGCTGGAAAGGCCGACGGCCTGGCCGATCTCCCGCATCGACGGCGGATAGCCCCGCCGTTGCACCGAGTCCCTGATGACCTCGATCACCCGGCGCTGCCGGTCCGTGAGGCCGGAGCTGTCGGCCCGGATCCCTGGAGGTCGGCCTGGCAGGGAGCGCTTGTGTCCCTCGGGATTCGCGGCTTCGTTCATCGCATGCACCGGCTCGAATCGGCCCTGGGAGCGGTCCTGGGCAGTGATGGTGGCACTGTCTGCGGTGGTGGTCACGTCGGCCCCTCTCGATGGTCTCCCTGCTGGACAACGGTAGTTGCTTTCGAAAGGTTGCGCCAAACACACGTTCGAGTGAAAAATCGCAGATTGCCTTCCGCGACCATGTGCCTGGGTGTATGGCTAACGTGACGCCTGGCGGACAAAAGGGCCCATTGCCGTACTCTTCTCCGCCGCGATGACGACCTGGTGGGTTGCCGCCCCAGTCTGCCATCCGAAGTCCCGTCGAACGGGACCGCCGCCCGTTCTGCGCCGGAGTCCTACGCCTCCTCCGTGCGGCGACCACGGTATCTCCGTAAGTGCCGTAACGGTACGGGAGCGCGTCCCCGCGTTCGCGTGACGGTCGGCGCCTACGGTGCGTGGCCGTACGAACGCGACACGCGCGCGTGGCGGGTGCCTCTGGGGCAATCCCCACATGTAGTGGTTGGATTGCGACAGCAGCCCAGAAGTTGTGGTCCCCCCGGTCTTCGTACGCTCCGGGATCGCCTATGCTGAAGGCTGCTTCGAGGGGCCGGTGAGGCCTCGCGAGGCCATTGAGTCTGCTGTGAGGGAGGGTTGGAGACCATGTACTGCCCCTTCTGCAGGCACCCCGACAGCCGTGTCGTCGACAGCCGTACGACCGATGACGGCACGTCGATCCGCCGGCGCCGCCAGTGCCCCGACTGCGCCCGTCGTTTCACGACGGTGGAGACGTGCTCGCTCATGGTGGTGAAGCGGTCCGGAGTCACGGAGCCCTTCAGCCGTACGAAGGTCATCAACGGCGTGCGCAAGGCGTGCCAGGGGCGGCCTGTCACCGAGGACGCGCTCGCCCAGCTCGGCCAGCGGGTCGAGGAGGCGGTGCGGGCCACCGGGAGCGCGGAGCTCACCACCCATGACGTCGGGCTGGCCATACTCGGCCCGTTGCAGGAACTCGACCTCGTCGCCTATCTGCGATTCGCCTCCGTCTACCGGGCGTTCGACTCGCTGGAGGACTTCGAGGCGGCGATCGTCGAGCTGAGGCAGACGACGCCGGACCCCGCCGCGGTCGACGACGACGCGGGAGCGGGGAGCCACGAGGACGACGGCGGGCCCGACGGGACGCAGGTCCCGGAGCCCGCCCGCGCCGCCGACTGACCGAGGGACCGGACGCCGGACGGGAGACTTCCCGACCGGTGTGCGGCGGCGACCCACAAGCCTGCTGCGGACGGCACGTCAGACGCGTCCGCGGCACAGGACAGAACACCGTGCTCACGGGAACAACGGGGCACTTCAGGGCGTTTCAGCCCGTACAGGGAGGCGGCATGACAGAGACGGCGAGCGGTCCGGCACGAGGGTCCCGCGCGAAGGGGACCAAGACCACCAAGGGACTGCGTATCGAGCGTATCCACACCACCCCCGGCGTGCACCCGTACGACGAGGTCGCGTGGGTGCGTCGTGACGTCGTCATGACCAACTGGCGCGACGGCTCGGTCAACTTCGAGCAGCGTGGCGTCGAGTTCCCCGACTCGTGGTCGGTGAACGCGGTCAACATCGTCACCAGTAAGTACTTCCGGGGCGCGGTCGGCACCCCGCAGCGCGAGGTGAGCCTCAAGCAGCTCATCGACCGCATCGTGAAGACCTACCGGAAGGCCGGCGAGGACAACAGCTACTTCGCCTCGCCCGCCGACGCCGAGATCTTCGAGCACGAGCTGGCCCACGCCCTCCTGCACCAGATCTTCAGCTTCAACAGCCCGGTCTGGTTCAACGTCGGGACGCCGCAGCCCCAGCAGGTCTCCGCCTGCTTCATCCTGTCCGTCGACGACTCCATGGAGTCGATCCTCGACTGGTACAAGGAAGAGGGCATGATCTTCAAGGGCGGCTCCGGCGCCGGCCTGAACCTGTCCCGCATCCGCTCCTCCAAGGAACTCCTCTCCTCGGGCGGCAACGCCTCCGGTCCGGTCTCCTTCATGCGCGGTGCCGACGCCTCCGCGGGCACCATCAAGTCCGGTGGCGCCACCCGCCGCGCGGCCAAGATGGTCATCCTGGACGTCGACCACCCCGACATCGAGGACTTCATCCAGACCAAGGTCAAGGAGGAGGAGAAGATCCGCGCCCTCCGTGACGCGGGCTTCGACATGGACCTGGGCGGCGACGACATCACGTCCGTCCAGTACCAGAACGCCAACAACTCGGTCCGGGTGAACGACACGTTCATGAAGGCCGTCGAGCAGGGCGGCAAGTTCGGCCTGACCTCCCGGATGACCGGTGACGTCATCGAGGAGGTCGACGCCAAGCAGCTCTTCCGCAAGATGGCCGAGGCCGCCTGGGCCTGCGCCGACCCGGGCATCCAGTACGACGACACCATCAACCAGTGGCACACCTGCCCGGAGTCCGGGCGTATCAACGGCTCGAACCCGTGCAGCGAGTACATGCACCTGGACAACACGTCCTGCAACCTCGCGTCGCTGAACCTGATGAAGTTCCTCAAGGACGACGGCAAGGGCCACCAGTCCTTCGAGATCGACCGCTTCACCCAGGTCGTCGAACTGGTCATCACCGCGATGGACATCTCCATCTGCTTCGCGGACTTCCCGACCCAGAAGATCGGCGAGAACACGCGCGCGTTCCGCCAGCTCGGCATCGGCTACGCCAACCTCGGCGCCCTGCTGATGGCGACCGGCCACGCGTACGACTCGGACGGCGGACGCGCCCTCGCCGGTGCCATCACCTCCCTGATGACGAGCACGTCGTACAAGCGCTCCGCCGAACTCGCCGCGGTCGTCGGCCCGTACGACGGCTACGCCCGCAACGCGCAGCCGCACCTGCGGGTCATGAAGCAGCACGCCGACGCCAACACCGCGGCCGTCCGCGTGGACGACCTGGACACGCCGATCTGGGCCGCCGCCACGGAGGCCTGGCAGGACGTGCAGCGGCTCGGCGAGAAGAACGGCTTCCGCAACTCGCAGGCGTCCGTCATCGCGCCCACCGGCACCATCGGTCTCGCGATGTCCTGCGACACCACCGGACTTGAGCCCGACCTCGCCCTGGTCAAGTTCAAGAAGCTGGTCGGCGGCGGCTCGATGCAGATCGTCAACGGCACGGTCCCGCAGGCCCTGCGCCGCCTGGGCTACCAGGAGGAGCAGATCGAGGCGATCGTCGCCCACATCGCCGAGAACGGCAGTGTGATCGACGCCCCGGTCCTCAAGGACGAGCACTACGAGGTGTTCGACTGCGCCATGGGCGAGCGTTCCATCTCCGCGATGGGCCATGTCCGGATGATGGCCGCGATCCAGCCCTGGATCTCCGGCGCGCTCTCCAAGACGGTCAACCTGCCGGAGACGGCGACCGTCGAGGACGTCGAAGAGGTCTACTTCGAGGCGTGGAAGATGGGCGTCAAGGCGCTCGCGATCTACCGCGACAACTGCAAGGTCGGCCAGCCCCTCTCCGCGAAGACCAAGGAGAAGACGGCGTCCGCGACCGACGCGGTCACCGCCAAGGCCGAGGACACCATCCGTACCGCGGTCGAGAAGGTCGTCGAGTACCGTCCGGTCCGCAAGCGTCTCCCCAAGGGCCGCCCGGGCATCACGACCTCCTTCACGGTCGGCGGCGCCGAGGGCTACATGACCGCCAACTCCTACCCGGACGACGGTCTCGGCGAGGTCTTCCTGAAGATGTCCAAGCAGGGCTCGACCCTCGCGGGCATGATGGACGCCTTCTCCATCGCGGTCTCGGTGGGTCTTCAGTACGGCGTGCCCCTGGAGACGTACGTCTCGAAGTTCACCAACATGCGCTTCGAGCCGGCCGGCATGACGGACGACCCGGACGTGCGGATGGCGCAGTCGATCGTGGACTACATCTTCCGCCGCCTGGCGCTCGACTTCCTGCCCTTCGAGACGCGTTCGGCACTCGGCATCCACTCCGCCGAGGAGCGTCAGCGTCACCTGGAGACCGGTTCCTACGAGCCGTCCCTCGAAGACGACGTGGACGTCGATGTGGAGGGCCTGGCCCAGTCGGCGCCCCGCGCCCAGGAGTTGAAGGCCGTCGCCACGCCGAAGGCCGAGGTCGAGGCGGCCAAGCCCGCCCCGCAGCAGGCGCACACCAGCGCCGAACTGGTGGAGATGCAGCTCGGCATCCAGGCCGACGCCCCGCTCTGCTTCTCCTGCGGCACGAAGATGCAGCGCGCCGGTTCCTGCTACATCTGCGAGGGCTGCGGCTCGACCAGCGGTTGCAGCTGACGGCCGGAGCGTGAGGAGAGGGGCGCCGGTTACCGCCGGCGCCCCTCTCCGTGTCCGGTGGGCGGGTCAGGCGTGGTGGGCGCGGCCCATGGTCCTGGTGAAGGTCGCCGGGTCGTCGTCGAAGCCCTGGACGCCGGGGTGGAAGTCCCACTCCCCGGAGGCGTTCCGTACGAACTCCCCGACCGTCGCGGCCGTCGAGCCGAGCACGCTCCCGAAGTCGTCCTCCGTGAGCGTGTTGTAGCCCTCCCGGATGCGCAGTCCGGGGCCCAGGACGTTGACGAAGGTGCGGTGCGCGGTGCGCTGCTGGATGACGACCCCGATCACCACGTGCGTGTACCGGGCGTCGAGCCGGTCCAGTTCCAGGGTCATGACCTCGTCCCAGCCGAAGCCCTTGCCGTCCTTGCTGTCCCGGTTGAGATAGATCGTGCCGTCGGGGGAGCGGCTGTCGAAGTGCACCACGTAGTCCGGAACCCCCTGCGGATCACCGGCCGTGTAGGTCGCGGCGACGATGTCCAGATCGGTGGGCAGCTCTCCCGTAGGACTCGGGTCCCACTTCAACGCGACTTCGGCCTTGCGAATCCCCTTGTTGAGGCCGTTCACCAGACTTCCCCTTCCCGATTCCCGTGCATCCCCTCTGGCCCCAACTGCTGGGTGACCAGCGCTCGTTGCCCATCGTGCCACGTGCGCGGGGCACTGTCTGCGGACGATCTCCACCGGAGGGTGACCGGCGCCACGCCTAGTGGCCTTACCATGGCGCGGTGCTGGTCAAGTGGATTCGCTGCACCGTGGTGGACCGCCGCGGCTTCGAGCGCGGGCAGCGAAAGTGGGCGGGGCTTCTGGGGGAGCCGGGTTTTCGGGGGCAAGGGGGTGGCTGGAGCCGGGGACGGCCGGGCGTGGCGCACGTTTTCGCCTTCTGGGAGAGCCGTGCCTTCTACGACTCCTTCATGGCCCGTTCCCACGACCGGCTGGCAGCGTCCCAGGCAGGGACTTTCAAGGACGCCCAGGTCAAACTCTTCGACCACCGCTTCGACGTGAAGACCGGGTTCGAACCGCGCTTCACCGACGCCGATCTGCTCCGGGTGGCGCACTGCCGTGTCCACGAGGAGCGGGCGGAGCATTTCACGCTGATGCAGGAGAAGGTCTGGAACCCCGCGATGGCCGGCTCCCCGGGCATGATCCGGGGGCTGTTCGGCGAGGCACCGGGAAACGAGTTCATGGTGCTGTCCATGTGGCACTCCGCCGCCGAGCACGGCAAGTACCGCATCGAGCGGGTGGAGCGGCTGGCGCTGCGCGCCCAGACCGAGGCGGACGTCGCCTCCCTCACCGGTGACATCGTCGAGATGGAACCGGGCTGGACGGTCTGAAACACGGCTACGGACCGGTGCTCCACCGGCCTGATCGTGTCCCCGGGTCTGTCACCGGCGCGGGATTTGTGTGATGTACGCCGTATGGAGCCCGTACGAGTGCTCGATATGGGCTCGCGCGATCTAGGGTTTCAGACATGGCACGACCACGGCGCATCGTCCTTGTCCGGCACGGCGAGTCAATGGGCAATGTTGATGACACCGTGTACGAACGCGAGCCCGACCATGCCCTGGCACTGACCGAGCAGGGCTGGCGGCAGGCCGAGGAGACGGGCAAGCGGCTGCGGGAGGTCTTCGGACGCGAACGCGTCAGCGTGTACGTCTCCCCGTACCGGCGCACCCACGAGACGTTCCGCGCCTTCCACCTCGACCCCGACCTGGTCCGCGTGCGCGAGGAACCCCGGCTGCGCGAGCAGGACTGGGGCAACTGGCAGGACCGGGACGACGTACGGTTGCAGAAGGCGTACCGGGATGCCTACGGCCACTTCTTCTACCGCTTCGCGCAGGGCGAGTCCGGAGCGGACGTGTACGATCGCGTGGGCAACTTCCTGGAGAGCCTGTACCGCAGCTTCGAGGCCCCGGACCATCCGACGAACGTGCTGCTGGTGACCCATGGGCTGGCGATGCGGCTGTTCTGCATGCGCTGGTTCCACTGGACGGTGGCGGAGTTCGAGTCCCTGTCGAATCCCGGGAACGCGGAGATGCGGATGCTCGTCCTCGGGGACGACGGCAGATACGCGCTCGACCGGCCCTTCGTACGCTGGCGGAAACCGGAGCCGTACGGGGTCAGCGGTTAGGGTGGCTGGACGATGACCGCCGACTCCTCTTCCGCCGGGCGCCTGGAGCGCGCCCTGGCCAGCCTGCGCGGACTGGCGGTGGGAGACGCGCTGGGCTCCCAGTTCTTCGTCCCCGCGAACCTTCCCCTTCTCAAACGCCGTGAGCTGCCGCCCGCACCCTGGCAGTGGACCGACGACACGGAGATGGCCTGCTCCGTGGTGGCGGTCCTGGCCGCCCACCACCGCGTCGACCAGGACGCCCTGGCGCATTCCTTCGCCGTCCACCACGACTTCGACCGCGGCTACGGGCCCGCGGTGAACCGCCTGTTGCGGCTGGTCCGCGAGGGCGGCGACTGGCGCGAACTGGCCGCCGCGCTCTTCGACGGGCAGGGCTCCTGGGGCAACGGCGCGGCGATGCGGATCGCCCCACTGGGCGCCTGGTACGCCGACGACCCGGAGCAGGCCACCCACCAGGCGGAGATCTCCGCCTACCCCACGCACCAGCACCGGGAGGCCGTGGTCGGCGCCATGGCCGTCGCGGCGGCCGCCTCCCTGGCCGCCTCCCCGGACGGGCCGTCCACTCCCGAGAAGCTTCTCGACGGCGTCATCGCCCTCACCCCGCGCAGCGCCGTCGCCGCGGGCCTGCGCCGCGCCCGCGACCTGCTCGACTACGACGACCCGGGCACCGTCGCCGCCGTGCTTGGCAACGGTCGCCGTACGACGGCCCACGACACGGTGCCCTTCACGATCTGGTCGGCGGCACGGTCGCTCGGCGACTACCAGCGGGCGTTCTGGACGACCGCGCAGGCCGGCGGAGACGTCGACACGACCTGCGCCATCGTGGGCGGCGTGCTCGCCGGGGCGGTGTCCGGGGCGCCACCGACGGAGTGGGTGGTCCGGACGGAGGCGCTGCCGGAGTGGGCGCCGGTCTCTCCCTGACGTCCGGCGCGTCCCATGATCGGAACTCTCTGTGCCTGCCGGGAACTCTGCGTGACCGCCCATGCGTTGTCGTGGCAGTCACTGTGTGACCCATGGGTCACATATGGGGAGAGACGACGGTCAGGGGGGTGGGCGCCATGCGGTTCACGGCGTTGTCGGTGTCGGTTCCTGTGCTCGCGCCCGTACTCGCGCCTGTGACGGCCGGATTGCCGTCCGGCCGTCACAGGCGCTGGGGCGGGCCAAGGGGTGGGCCGGGCGGTTCAGCCGAGTCCGGGGGCCGCCGTGCCCGCGAGGGCTTCGAGGTCGCTCTTGCGGACCCTGATCACCAACCAGGCGGTGGCCAGGGCGAGTACGGCCATGGCGGCGGCCGGGACGAACGCCGTCGAGATCCCCTGCGCCAGGACTTCGTGCCCCCAAGGGGCGGGCAGCTGATGGGTCTTGGCGAACTCGGCCTTCTGCTGTGCCGAGCCGTCGGTGAGGAACTTCGGCAGTTGCTTCTTCGCCTCGTCCCTGCTGGCCGAGCCGAACACCGTGGTCAGGATGGAGAGGCCCAGCGAACCGCCCACCTGCTGCATGACGTTGAGCAGCGCGGAGGCCGCACCCGCCTCGTGCTGGCTCACCCCGGAGACGGCGGTGACCGTCAGCGTCACGAAGTTCAGACCCATGCCGAAGCCGAACACCAGCATCGGTCCGAGCACTCCGCCGACGTACGAACTGTCGGAGTCGATGAGCGTCTGCCAGGCCAGTCCGATCGTCGCCAGCGCGGAACCCGTGAGCATGAACGGACGGGGCCCGAACACCGGCAGGAACCGCTGCGACAGTCCCGCTCCGAGCGCGATCACGACCGTTACCGGGAGGAAGGCGAGTCCCGCCTGAATGGGGCTGTACCCGAGGACGTTCTGCACGAAGAGAACGATGTAGAAGAACATCCCGAACATGGCCGCCGCCAGGCAGAGCATGATCACGTACGTGCCCGAGCGGTTGCGGTCGGCGAACATCCGCAGCGGGGTGATCGGTTCCGGGGCCCGGGACTCGACAAAGGCGAAGGCCAGCAGCAGGACCACGGCGGCCACGAAGGACCCGATGGTGAGACTGTCCCGCCAGCCCTTGTCGGCGGCGCGGATGAAGCCGTAGACGAGGGACGCCATGCCGGCCGTGGAGGTCAGCGCGCCCGTGATGTCGAAGCGGCCTGTGTGCCGCTCGGACTCGCTGATGTACAGCGGTGCGAGGACGGCGATCATGATGCCGATCGGCACGTTGACGAAGAGCACCCAGCGCCAGTTCAGCCACTCGGTGAGCATGCCGCCGGTGAGCAGACCGATCGCGCCGCCGCCCGCGGAGACCGCGGCGAAGACCCCGAACGCCCGGTTCCGTGCGGGTCCTTCGGGGAACGTGGTGGTGATCAGGGCCAGCGAGGTGGGCGACGCGATCGCGCCGCCCACACCTTGCAGGACCCGCGCCGCCAGCAACTGCCAGGGCTCCTGGGCGAGACCGCCCAGCAGCGAGGCGAAGGTGAAGACCAGGATGCCGGTCATGAAGACCCGGCGGCGCCCGAGGATGTCACCGGCCCGGCCGCCGAGGAGCAGCAGGCCGCCGAAGGTGAGGGTGTAGGCGCTGACGACCCAGGTGAGGTCCGTGGTGCTGAAGTCGAGCGCGTCTTGAATGTGCGGGAGAGCGATGTTCACAATCGTCGCGTCGAGTACCACCATGAGTTGGCAGGCCGCGATGACTGCGAGCGCGATGCCGGGATGCCCCTCCCGGCGGGCCGCTCCTGGCTTTGGGTCCTGAATCAACTGAGAGGTTGTCACTATGGGTCCCCCACAAGTGCGTTAGTGAACGCTCGCGTTCACTGTCGCGTCAACGGTAGTGAGTCCCCGACAGTGAACGCAAGCGTTCACTTAACTTGTCTTCGCGTGGCACATCCCCGTCGGTGCCGCGCGAGGTGCCCCGTACCCCGCGTTCCCGCAATCCCCGTAATCCCGCTTTCACCGCTCGCTGGAGAGACTCAGATGGTTACTTCGCGCTGGACGGCCGCCTCCGCACAGACGGTCTCCCTCCGCCGGCGCGGCGCCGTGCTCGAACGCGCGATCCTGGACGCGGCGCTGGAACAGCTCAGCACGGTCGGCTGGAACGGCCTCACGATGGAAGGCGTGGCCGCCGGTGCCCAGACCGGCAAGGCCGCGGTCTACCGGCGCTGGCCCTCCAAGGAGGACCTCGTCGCCGACGCGCTCCAGGCCGGACTGCCCCCCATCGAGGAGGCGCCCGACCTCGGGAGTGTGCGCGAGGACCTGCTGGCGCTGTGTCGGCAAGCCCGTGAGGCGATGTACTCGCGGCCTGGATTCGCACTGCGCTCGGTCATTCACGAATGCGACACCCTGCTGGCGGAGCGTTTCCACGCAGTCATCTTCGAGGGGGTTGTGGAGCCCACGATAAGACTCCTCCGAGACGTCATTCACCGTGGAATCGCCCGAGGTGAGGTGCGATCCGACGCCTCGAACGGCTACGTCTTCGACGCGATTCCGGCGATGATGATGTACCGGTCGAAGATGTGCGCCAGCGAATGGGGCGACCAGGATGTGGAGGAGATGATCGACCAGTTCATGCTTCCGCTGCTGCGCCCGAGCAGCACCAGCCGCCGGGACGCGATGGGCTCGGCGCGGTACGGGGAAACCGGGGTGTCGCGCCGGGATGGGGGCGGCGTAGGCTGAGGCTGCCATGCCGTACGAACCACCGACTCACACTGTCGAGCGCTCCCTGCGCGCCACGACCGGAGCCAAGGTCATCGCCGGTGTAGACGAGGTGGGGCGCGGTGCGTGGGCCGGTCCCGTCACCGTCTGCGCCGCGGTCACCGGACTGCGCCGGCCCCCCGAAGGACTCACCGACTCCAAGCTTCTCACCGTCAAACGACGCAACGAACTCGCCGTGCAACTCCACACGTGGGTGACCTCGTTCGCCCTCGGGCACTCCTCCCCGGAGGAGATCGACGCGATGGGGATGACCGCCGCCCTGCGACTCGCGGCGGTGCGTGCCCTGGAGGCCTTGCCCGTCCGCCCCGACGCGGTCATCCTGGACGGGAAGCACGATTACCTCGGAACGCCCTGGCGGGTCCGCACGGTGATCAAGGGCGATCAGTCGTGTGTGGCAGTCGCGGCGGCTTCGGTGATCGCCAAGGTTCAGCGCGACAAAATGATGGCCGAACTGGGCCTCGAACATGCAGACTTCGGTTTTGCGGCCAACGCCGGGTATCCGTCACCCGTGCACAAGGCCGCACTGGAGGAGCGGGGTCCCACCCCGCACCACCGGTTGTCGTGGGCGTATCTTGATGCGCTGCCCCAGTGGCGGCACCTCAAGAAGGCCCGCAGTTGGGCGGACGGACGTGTTCCGGAGATCAAGGGGCAACTCGGCTTCGACTTCTGACCGTTCCGCTCACCCCCCGTGCCACCCGCTGACGCGAGTCGCGCCAACGTTTGATAAAAATCAGCTCATGCCTCTCCCTCCCGAGGAGCCTCAGATTCACGAGAGTGCCCAGGGTCCCCGCGCCACTCCGGCCAGTGGCCGTACCGCGCCGACCCCTCGCCCTGTACCCGGACCCCGTCCCGTGGCCCCGCCGCGTCCCGGTCGCCCCGGCCCCATGCGGCCGACGGCGCCGGCGCAGCGCACACCGCAGGACGCGGCCGTAGTCACGCCCGGACCGTCGGGCCCGGCTGCTCCGGCAGCCCCCGCGGCGGCCTCGACGACCCCGCAGATCCAGCTGGTCCCGGCCTCGGCCGAGGGCGCGCTGGATGCCGCCGAGGAAGCCGTTGACCTGCTGCTGGACGCCGGCCGTGCCCCCGGGGACGTGCTGGTGATCACCACCGGCGACCCGCACCCCTGGGCGGCCCACGAGCTGTCCTTCGGTGAAGCCTCCTACTGGGCGCAGCACGACGCGCGCGATGACGTCTTCTACGCGGACGCCGCCGTCGCGGACCGTGCGGCGGCTCGTCCCGTGGTCGTGGTCGCCGTCAACGGTGGTCCCGAGTCCGCCGCCGTCACCGCTCTGCCCCTGGCTCGCGCCCGGGCCGGCACCCTGCTGATCGTCTGCGGCGACTCGCAGCGCATCAACTCGGTGCTGGGCGCGGGCGTCTGACCGTTCGCCGGAAGCGCTTCAGCGCTTTCGGGAGGGCGTGCCCGAGGCACGTAGGTGCCGTCGCGGCGATGAGTGCACGGTCGGCTCGTCGGCGTGCGCGGAGGTCCGACCCGGTCGGTGAGGCGTGCCCACCGCGGGGAAGGAGCCCGGGGTGGGCTCTTGTGCGGAAGCAGTTCAACGGCCGCCTAGATGCGGGTGGTTGCGGCGGCGTCGTACGAACTCGGTTTGCTGCCTCGCGAGTCAGGGCTCGGGCGTCCGGGTTCAGCGGGCCGCCGCGCGGCGGAGGATGTCCGAAGCGGCGCCGCCGGTGCGCGGCGGCAGGGGTGGCACCTCGGACAGGGCGAACGGCTCGGGTGGCGAATCCGTGTGAGGGCGCCGTCCACCGCGCCCCTCGCCGAGGACCTGCCAGCCGTCTCGGGTCAGCGTGATGTACGCCCCGCAGCGCAACCCGTGCAGGGTGCAGGCGTCCCGCAGCCCCCACATCCAGGCGCCGTCCTCCTCCGTCCAACGGGCGTCGCCCTCACGGCAGTAGAGCAGCACGGCGGTCCGCACCGGCGTGCGGCGGCGCAGATCGTGCGGGATGACCCGGCGCAGTTGCGCGAGCAGCGCGTTGCGGAACATCCAGCCGTCCGCCGGAGCCGACTGCCGGGTGAACGAGGCGCTGGCGCACAGGCGTTCATTCGGATCGAGGACCGCCACGATCGCGGTCGCCGGCTTGGGGCGGTGCCGGGAGTGCAGCCCGCTGACGACTTCGCGCGGATTGCGTAGCAACGGGATTCCGGCGGCGGCCCACTCGGCGGGTTCGAGCATGCGGGCGAGGGGGTTGGTGGAAGCGGCGGACAGGTCGGCGGACGACGACGTGGACGCCGCGGAGGACGGAGCGAATCCGAAGGTCACGGTCCTCCCTTCGGCTACGCGCCCACACTTCGGGCGGGGTCGGATTCGGGGGAGCGCACACACCGCAGCAGAGCCTTACCGGGTCACGGACGAGCCGCGCGGGGAGTGGAGTTCAATTCTTCCTGTCGAACTTGGATGCGGCAACGAGCAATTGGGGCCACCGACCCTTAGCTGCTGATATGTGGCTTAGATCCCTACCCCCTGCGTCGCCGGTCGACGCCTGGGACGTTCGGGCACGTCAGGTTCGTACCCCTTGGACGCATGCGTCAAAGGAGCGGTCGTGCGACGGAGTGGCCGACAGGCGACCTAGGGTCCGTCCCGCTCCGGCCTGCTCACCGGCCGACACGCGCCCTTGCCACGCGCGGGGCGCGCCGCTCGGTCAGCCCTGGAACGTCGTCGCGCGTATTCGGGCTGTTCAGCCGCTCGCGCCGCTCAGGGTTACGCCCGGAGAGGGCATTCGCGTCGGCACGGTAGGCGGATTCGCAGATTGTCAGTGGTATCGGGTTGCATGGGGGTATGGACACCCTGGAGCTGCGCGCTGAAGCCGATGCCGTTCTCGCCGAGCTGGTCGGTGCCCCGGGGGGTCCGGCGCGGTTGCGGGAGGATCAGTGGCTGGCGGTATCGGCTCTGGTGGAGGAGCGCCGGCGCGCGCTGGTGGTGCAGCGGACCGGGTGGGGCAAGTCGGCGGTGTATTTCGTGGCTACCGCCCTGTTGCGTCGGCGCGGGGCCGGTCCGACGGTGATCATCTCGCCGTTGCTGGCGCTGATGCGCAACCAGGTCGAGTCGGCGGCGCGGGCGGGGATTCAGGCACGCACCATCAACTCGGCCAACCCGGAGGACTGGGAAACGATCTACGGGGAGGTGGAGCGCGGTGAGACCGACGTTCTCCTCGTGAGCCCGGAGCGGCTCAACTCCGTGGACTTCCGTGATCAGGTGCTGCCGAAACTCGCGGCCACCACCGGTCTGCTGGTGGTCGACGAAGCGCACTGCATCTCGGACTGGGGGCATGACTTCCGGCCTGACTACCGCCGGCTGCGCACGATGCTCGCGGAGCTGCCGGCAGGAGTGCCGGTGCTGGCCACGACGGCGACCGCGAACGCGCGGGTGACCGCGGACGTCGCGGAGCAATTGGGCACCGGGGGTGGGGACGCTCTGGTTCTGCGGGGGCCGTTGGACCGGGAAAGCCTTCGGCTCGGAGTGCTGGAGCTGCCCAACGCGGCACATCGGCTGGCGTGGCTGGGCGAGCGGCTGGGCGATCTGCCGGGTTCCGGGATCATCTACACACTGACGGTCGCGGCGGCGGAGGAGGTCGCGGCGTTCCTGCGGCAGCGCGGGTACCCGGTGGCGTCCTATACGGGGAAGACGGAGAACGCTGAGCGGCTGCAGGCGGAAGAGGATCTGCTGGCGAACCGGGTGAAAGCCCTGGTCGCCACGTCCGCACTCGGCATGGGCTTCGACAAGCCGGACCTCGGTTTCGTGGTGCACCTGGGGTCACCTTCCTCGCCGATCGCGTACTACCAGCAGGTGGGGCGCGCGGGGCGCGGTGTCGATCACGCGGATGTGCTGCTGCTCCCGGGGCGGGAGGACGAGGCGATCTGGGCGTACTTCGCGTCGGTGGGCTTCCCGCCCGAGGAGCAGGTCCGTCGCACGCTGGCGGTTCTGGAGGAGGCGGGCCGTCCGTTGTCGTTGCCGGCGCTGGAGCCGCTGGTGAACCTTCGGCGCTCGCGCCTGGAGACGATGCTGAAGGTCCTGGACGTGGACGGTGCGGTCAAGCGTGTGAAGGGCGGCTGGACCGCGACAGGGCAGCCGTGGGCGTACGACGCGCAGCGGTACGCCTGGGTCGCGAAGCAGCGGCAGACGGAGCAGCAGGCCATGCGGGACTACGTGGCGACCACCGGTTGCCGGATGGAGTTCCTGCAGCGGCAGCTGGACGACGAGAAGGCGGTCCCTTGCGGCCGCTGTGACAACTGTGCCGGACCCTGGCTGGAGGCGGCGGTCTCTCCCGCAGCCCTCTCGGCGGCGACGGGTGAGCTGGACCGGCCGGGTGTCGAGGTGGAGCCGCGCAAGATGTGGCCGACGGGGCTCGCCGCGGTCGGCATGGACCTCAAGGGCCGCATCCCCGCGGGTCAGCAGCCAGTCACGGGGCGGGCGCTGGGCCGGCTGTCGGACATCGGCTGGGGCAACCGGCTGCGGCCCCTGCTGTCGGCGCAGGCGGCCGACGGCCAGGTCCCTGACGACGTGCTGAACGCCGTCGTGACCGTGTTGGCGGACTGGGCCCGCTCGCCGGGCGGCTGGGCCGACGCCGCGCCCGACGCGCTGGCGCGACCTGTCGGAGTCGTGGCCATGCCGTCGCGCACCCGCCCCCAGCTGGTCGCCTCACTGGCCGAAGGGGTGGCACGGGTCGGCAGGCTGCCGCTGCTGGGCAGCCTGGCCTACACCCCGCAGGCGGACGACCATGCCGCGCACCGCAGTAACTCCGCCCAGCGGCTGCGCGCCCTGGCCGACTCGTTCACCGTGCCCGACGCACTCACCGCCGCCTTGGCCGCCACCCCCGGCCCGGTCCTGCTCGTCGACGACTACACCGACTCCGGATGGACCCTGGCCGTAGGCGCCCGCCTCCTACGCCAGGCAGGCTGCGAACAGGTTCTTCCGCTGGTTTTGGCACTGGCAGGCTGAGCTCGCCGCGCGGCACGGAACTCGCACACCGCTCCGCCGCGGCCCTGAGCAACCGCGAAGGCCGGGTCGGTGCCATCGACGGTGGCGACCGCGCGCCGCGCTGCGTGACGTTGCCGGGCGGCGACAGGGTCGGCGCCCGGTCAGGCGAGATCCCCTTGCCGCAAAAGGCGTGCGCCCTCGCTTTCGACACCCGGTCGGCGCTGTCCCGCTCGCGGATTCGGCTCGATGGCAGCACCCTGAATGGGCATCCTCCATGCGCGTCACCCTGCCAAGGATGGACGGAGTGAACGTCGTAGATCTGACCGGGACGTACACGTACAGGAGACTTCTCGACCGGCCGGATGCTGTGGATGACTTCAACAAGCATCGATTCGCGCAGCTGAAGCCGAGACCCGTAGCCGAACCGGACGATGCGGTCAGCCCAAGGAAACGACTGACTAATTTCGGGCTCGTCTCCCATTGGAGTGCATGATGACCGGAAGGGCCGACCGAACAGTCTTATCGCAGACTTCCACACGAATATGACGACATCGTCCTACGCCATTGGGAGACCGGGATTGGTCACCGAACGCCTCGGGGGGACGGTGCTGCGCGCGGAGGACTACGTGAGTGGTCCCAGTCCGGTCAGGGCAGGTCAGACGGCCAGCTTCTGGGCGGTGAAGGGTGACGTTTGACTCGGCGAACCGCGCTGCGGATTTCGCTCAGGCATCGTAAATTCGGCTAACACCCCCGCACGTACCCCACTCAGTCATTCACTCACTCAATTACTCGCGGAATCTGGCGACTTCAACGATCGGTCGACCGTAACGCCTCTTGGGACCCAGCGGAGGAAGTATGAACAGCCCGGTCGTTGACCAAGTCATCGCAGCGCCGACTTATCTGGCCGATGTTCGCTTCTTCTTTCGACCTGAAGACGTGGAACACATGGCGGCCAAGGGAATCGAGCTCGGTACCTACGACGGGGTGAGAAACAACGCGCTGTCAATTCACGCCCAGACCGCTCCGCCCAACGCGAATATGCCCCCGGACGCGGAGGGAAAGTGGACTGCCGAACGCTCACGGACGTTCCGGAACTGGATCGTCACCGGATTCCCCCTCGGTACGGCGACAGCAGTCGAGCCGGCGCCGAACGGGCAGCCCCCGACCCGGCTGCGCAAGGACGTCACGACGCTGAGCGATACCGAGTTCGACCTGCTGACGGCAGCTTTCACCGGCCTCATGGCCCGTTCCCCGGAGGCTCCCGACGGCTACTTCGCCCTGGCCGGGCACCACTGGCTCCCGAAGCGTTGGTGCCTGCACCGCGAAGACCGCTTCAACCCCTGGCACCGCCAGTACCTGCTCGAGTTCGAGGACGCGCTGCGCTCCGTCCCGGGCTGTGAGGAGGTGACCCTTCCCTACTGGGACATCACGACCGACCTGCCGGACCGGCTGCAGCATCCGCCGTTCGACAAGTACGTCCTGCCGGCAGATCCCGGCGCCACCGCGACGCCGCACCCTGTGACCGGATTCTTCCCGTACACGACCCAACGCTTCCCGGTCTCCGAGATCGCGCAGAACGTGACGGACTTCGTCCTGGCTGACCTGGCCACGTCGTTGACCCAGTCTCTGTGGGGCGAGTACAACGTCAACGGTTACCAGGACTTCTCGATCCAGGCCCATGACGGCGGCCACGGATCGATCGGACCGACGATGGGCAACCAGACCGTCGCGTCCTACGACCCGGTGTTCTGGTTCTTCCACTGCAACCTCGACCGCCTCTGGCTGAGCTGGCAGACGCGGGTCGGCGCGACCACACTGACCGGATTCCGGACCACCCTGGGGCAGAACACCGACTGGCTCACGGCGCCGTTCAACGCGCTGACACCCTTCAGCGCGACCGCCGACCAGACGATCGAATCGGAAGTCTCGTACGACCGACTGGAACTCATCAGCCCCGGGGAAGGCGTTTTGGAGAATCTGACCGGAAGCATCGACGCCGACCGCACCTTCGCGTTCCGGAGCACCGACCCCGTCTCCGTGCGGGTGAAGGGGATCGACCGGCTGAACATCCCGGGGTCGTTCGTCGTGAGTCTGCTCGCCGACGGTGAGCCGCTCGCGAAGCGCTTCTTTTTTCAACCGGACGATCCGCGGAGCTGTACGAACTGCGTGGAGCACGGCATCGTCAACATCGACTTCCGGATGACACAGGACCAGCTGCTGGACCGGACGCTTTCCGTCCGTATCGACGTGCCAGGGCACTCCGATGCGATCGGTACGGCCTTCCCCCTCGCGCGGGCAGGCAATCCCACCATCAACGCCCGGCTGCTGGTGCAGGACGCCTAGACATCTGGCCACCGCCCGCGTAGACGGGATTCCCTTGTATGCGCGCCGCGGCGGATCATCCGGCGGGCTCACGTAGCCCAACCACGTCGTGATCATGGGGGTGGCGGGGGCGGTCGTCGGGGCTCTGGCATGACCCTGATCGCACTTATCCACAGCCTCAAACAGGATTCGCAATTTCGCGAGATCGTCAATGCATGACGAATCACAGCGAAAAGACTGGTTCCGCCGAAAACGGTGACATCACCGGGCGGGACGGGCACAGGGCGCGGCACACCGCTCACGGGCTCGGCGGCCGGCCCGGCCGTGACGGACTGGCCGGACGCGAGACGCGTGACGGCGAGACGCGTGACGGTGAGGCGCGTGACGGATGCGCCACGTACGGCGGGGCCGCGGCGGGGCAGCCCGATCCCGCAGCCCTCACTTCCCGCGACGGGCACCGGGGCGAGCATCAGGTCACCCTGCGGACCCCGGCCGAACTGGCCGACGCGCTGCCCTATCTGCTCGGCTACCGCCCGGAGGACAGCATCGTGCTGGTCGCCCTCGACGACCGGGCCGGACGCGGCAGGTTCGGCGGCCGGGCCCGGCTCGGCATTCCCGCGAGCCCTGACGACTGGGCCTCCGTCGCCCGGCAGTTGGCCCACGGTCTGGTGACGGGCAGCGAACGGAGGGGCGCCAAGCCGGGACAGATGATCGCCTACGTCTGCCAGGAACCCGCGCCGGGGGAGACGGGCCGGCAGGTCAAGGACCGGCTGAGCCCGCTCGTGCAGCTCCTGCGCACCGAGTGCGGTCGCCTCGACGTGCCCGTCGTCGAGGCGCTGTGCATCACCGACGGCCGCTTCTGGTCGTACTGCTGCCCCGGTGGGGGATGCTGTCCGGCCGACGGAGCGCCCATGGGTCTGCCCGGCACCTCCGTGCTGGCCGCCGCGGCGGCCTACGCCGGTCTCCAAGTGCGGGGCACGCTGCGCGAGTTGCGGGCCCGGCTGCTTCCCTGGGAGACCGCTGCCGTGCTGGAGCAGGAGGCCGCCCTCGACACCGCGGGCCTGACGGTGGTCCCCCGGATTCTCGACGGCACCGGCCGAGCGGACGTGGCGCGCGAAACCCTTGAGCTCGCCGAACGCGTCCTGCGCCGGTTCGCCGAGGCGCCGCCCCTGCCCGGCACGCTCCAGGCGGACCTGCGTGACGACGAACTCCTCAGCCACGAAGAAGCCGCCAACCTGATCCTGGGTCTCCAGGACCGTGCGACCCGCGACCGTGCGGCCGAGTGGATGGAGGGCGACGAAGGAGGTCCCGCGCTGCGTCTGTGGCGTGCCCTGGCCCGTCGCTGCGTAGGCCCGTACGGCGAGCACGCGGCGGCTCCCCTCACCCTCGCCGGATGGGTGGCCTGGTCGACCGGCGACGATCTGGAGGCCCGTGAGGCGCTGGCCATGGCGCTCGGCGCGGACCCCGACTACCTCTTCGCCCGCCTGCTCCACCAGGCGTGCAACGAAGGTCTCGACCCGGAGTCGATCCGGCGCTGCCTGCGGGCGGAACAGCGCGGCCGGTCCGGCGCGGAGGGCGAAGCGGCTGACGGCCCGCGGACCGTCGAGGCCGCCGTGCCGCGAAGCACGACCGACGACGGCATCGACACCGCTCCGGTATCCGCCTCCCGCCGGCGGCGCCGTACCCGTGCCGGCGACCGCGTCGAGAGCCGGCCGCGTCCATCCGGGGCGGACGGACGCCGACCAGGAACGGGCGCAGCGCGCCGCCCGCGTACGCCCACACGGGACACGGCACGCCCGGGCGCCTCCCCGACGGGCGGCACCCGCACGCGTACCTCGGCGAACGTCGGGGCACGGCGACGGGACAACTGCTCGCCGCAGCCGCGGCCGGCAAACGGCGACAGCGAGGGGGACGAATAAGCGGACTCAGGTAGAGCGGCGGTCTCGCGGGCTCGGGCTCCGATGACTGGAGGGGCTCGTAAAGGTGCAGGCGCGAGGCGCCATGAGACGGTGAGGCGGCTGCGGGCGGGGGGCCGAACCCGGGCCGCAGGCTCTCCCCATCCGATATTGGGCTCGGCGACTTGGAGGGGCGGGGCGGTGTGCTGTTCCCCGGGGCGGGGAACGCCGGGTCTCCTCCTCGCCCTTTGTGTCTCGTCTGGCGGACATGGCGCCGTACCCAACTCCTCACTCTGCGACAGAAGTTGGGCGTGGCTCCACCCCCTCTGTGCCTCGCGTGGTGACTACGGCGCCGCCACTCAACTCCGCGTCGCGACAATGAAGTTGGCCACGATCTCCGGCCCTCGACGGGATGCGGGCGCCCGTCTGCCGCCGGTGTGCACGGGCGTAGAGGCGAACTGGCTGTTGCCCGCGCTGCTGTCGCAGGTCCGCCGTCGGTGGTTGCCCGAGTGTGAGGCCAATGAGGTTCTGGCCGCCGCCGAGCGCTGTCTGCCGGCTGGTGGTCACGGCCGCGGCGGCCGGAGCGCTGCTGCTGACCACCGTCGTCGGCATCCGTCCGGACGCCCCCGGGACGGTGGTCATCCGCGCTCCGCGCCCCGCTCGGTGCGACGATGGGCGGGAGGGGGCGGGCCGAGCTGCTGGCGGCAGGCGCCCCGTTCCCCGTACGGGTCAGCCGCCTCGGTCTCGCCAAGGTCGAGGAGGCTTCTCCGTACGGGTCAGCCGCCCCGTTCTCGTTAAGGTCGAGGCGGCTGCCGAGGGGCCTCCAAGGGGACCGTGATCGCGCGTGCTCTCGCGTGATCTCGCAGGACGGAAACGCCGAACGACACCCGGACCGAAAGGCCGGCCACCCTGGTGGCCGGAAGTCGATCAGGCTCGATGCGGCCGACGAAGGGAGTGTTTATCGTCAGGCAGACGACTATGATCGCCGCATGTCTTACGACCCGTCAGCGTTTCCGCCCTTCGCCGTCACCGTGGACCTGGTCGTGCTGACCGTGCGCCGACACGCCCTGTGTGCGCTGGCGGTACGCAGGGGCGAGCCGCCGTTCCAGGGGCGCTGGGCACTGCCCGGCGGTTTCGTACGGGCCGACGAGGATCTCGCGCAGGCCGCCGCGCGCGAACTCGCCGAGGAGACCGGGCTGCGTGCCCACGACCCGGCCGTTCCCGTTCAGGACAACGGCGCTCACCTGGAGCAGCTCGCCACCTACGGCGATCCGAAGCGGGACCCCCGGATGCGCGTGGTCAGCGTCGCCCACCTCGCGCTCGCACCCGATCTGCCCGCCCCTCGCGCGGGCGGCGACGCCAGCAACGCACGCTGGGCACACGTCGAGGAACTGCTCCAGCAGACGGGGTACGGACGCGACGGCGAACCCGTGGCACCGCTCGCCTTCGACCACGCGCGGATCCTCTCCGACGGCGTGGAGCGGGCCCGCTCCAAAATCGAGTACTCGTCCCTGGCCACGGCGTTCTGCCCCACCGAGTTCACCGTCGGCGAGCTGCGCCGTGTCTACGAGGCGGTGTGGGGAGTGGCGCTCGATCCACGCAACTTCCACCGCAAGGTGACCGGCACGCCCGGCTTCCTCGTCCCCACCGGCGGCACGACGACCCGTCAGGGAGGCCGCCCCGCGCAGCTCTTCCGTGCCGGAGGTGCCACCCTGCTCAATCCGCCGATGCTGCGCCCCGAGGTGTGACGCCGACCATCGAGGTGCGGTGATTCCCCTTGCTGAGCCGGGTGTTCGATGCCCACAAAACAGGACATAGCGCGCTATCTTGCTGTGGGTGATCCAGGCCTTCGGACTGACCAGCAACCCCCGCAAGGAGCATGCGCTCGCGGTCGACGACGTCTCCTTCGAGGCGCACGCCGGCCGTGTCACCGCGCTCCTCGGAGCATCGGGCGCGGGTAAGACCACGGCGCTCCGACTCATGCTCGAACTCCAACAGGGGCGTGGGCTGACCTACTTCAGGGGCCGCCCCCTGCATCGCATCGCCCACCCCTCGCGTGAGGTCGGCGTACTCCTGGGCGACGTGCCGGGACATCCGGCCCGCTCGGTCCGCGGACACCTTCGTATGCTGTGCGCCGCCGCCGGGGTGCCGGCCCGGCGCGCCGACGAGGTGCTCGAAGTGGTCGGCCTCGTCAGCCTGCGCGACGAACGTCTCGGCAGACTCTCGCGCGGCATGGACCGCCGGCTCGGCCTGGCCTGCGCACTGCTGGCCGACCCGCACACGCTCGTGCTCGACGAACCCACCGTCGGCCTGTCCACCCGCGAAGGCCGGTGGTTGTGCGGCGTGCTGCGCGCCCACGCCGTACAGGGCGGAACGGTCCTGCTCACCACCGCCGATCCCAGACAGGCGGCGGGCACTGCCGACCGGGTCGTCACCCTGGAACGGGGCAGACTCGTCGCCGACCAGGAGGCAGGAGAGTTCGCCCGCACCCGGCTGCGCCCCCGCGTCGCCATCCGCAGCCCGCACGCCACCCGCCTGGCCGCCCTGCTCACCCAGGAGGCACGCACCGCCCGACGCTCCGTGGAAGTCGTACGCGAGGAGGGCAACCGCCTTTCGGTGTACGGCAGTTCCTGTGCCGAGGTGGGCGACACCGCGTTCCGCCACGGCATCCTCGTTCACCAACTCGCCGATGAGGTGGGCGACATGGGCCCCGGCGCCGGAACGAACGCGTGGACCGGTCCGGCCGCCCCAGTGGAGCCGCCCGCGCGGAGGGGCGCCGCGGCGCTCGCGGCCTCGCCCGTGGACGCACTGTCCGCCACCGCCACCGACAACGCCCCCGAGCATCGCTCGTCGTCCGCCGCGTCCGCACCCCCCGACGACCCGACGCACGGAATGCGCCCGGAGACCCCAGCCGCCTCCCACCTCCCCCCGCACGGAACCCTCCGAGCCGACTCCCCGGCCCGCGCCCCCCACCCCGCCCCGACGCTCACCCTCGACAGCCTCTCCCCCCTCCCGCCCCCGATCTCCGTCCGCTCGGCTCCGAGCCCCCTGCGCCCGCTCCGCTACGAACTCCGCCGCGCCGCCGGTGTCGGCACGGGGTTTCTCACGGGGGCCGCCGTACTCGCCGTGTCCGCGCTCACTGTCCTCCTGCTGGCCCGCCTCGGGCACACCCCGCAGTCACGGCTGCTGGCCGCCTGGCCGCGGGAACTTCCGCTGCCGCCCGCGGCCCTCGGGGCCGGACTGCTCGGCGCGCTCGCCTTCGGCGACGAGTTCCGCCACCCCGCCCTGGCGGTGGACCGCGGCACCGTGCCCCGACGGCTCGGGCTGCTCACCGCCAAGCTCCTCGTCTCCGCGGCCACCGCGCTGCTGCTGGCCTTCCTCACGGTGGGCTGCGACGCCGAAGTGCTCTATCTCTTCTACGGACGGGAGGTCGCGCGGGTTCCCGCCGACTGGCTGCCGCTCGGCGCCAGTTGGGCGGGGCTGCTGGTCGGGTGCGCATGGGCCGGAGTCCTCGCCGCCGGTGTCTTCCGGTCCACCACGGCCGGGCTCGCCGCGGTGGTCGCCGTACCGGTTCTCGTCGTACCCCTCGTACAGAAGGCGTTGGAAGGATCCGCGGTGCGGACCGCAGAGGGATTCCCGATGCGGGTGCGGCAGGTGTTCCTGCTCCAGTGGCCCTTCGGCGGGGAGCGCTACCTGGTCGCCGGGGCCCGGGTGATCGTCCAACCCGTGGGCGGCGCGCTGACGTTGTCCCTGACCGCGCTGGTCTGCGCGTACCTGCTCACGACGGTGCGCGGCAGGGTCCGGTGACGACGGTCCGCACCGTTCACGTCATGCTCTGCGCACAACTCCCCGGAGAAAGCCCATTTCTTTCCGATAAGGCGTCAATTGCGACGGTGTGAGCGATCACCCTTTCGTGTGCTTTTCACCAAAGACCTCAAGGGAGTTGGAGACGGCGCCGACAAAAGATGGGTGAGTACCCTTGCGCACACCATGATGACCGCCGCCCGCTCCGCAGACTCCGGTTTCGCCGGCCCGGGTGACCTCGACCGCTACCCCTACGCCGACGCGCCCGTCACCGAGCGCCTCGGAGCCCCTTCCTGGGACGGTGCCGACACCGAGCTGGGCCGTGTGGGCCGACGGTCCGGGGGCAACCGCGGCCGTGGCCTGCACGGCCAACTCGTCCAGCAACTCGGCCAGATGATCGTCTCGGGCGACCTCGGTGCCGACCGCCCGCTGGTGCCTGAGGAGATCGGCCAGCGTTTCGAGGTCTCCCGCACCGTCGTCCGCGAGTCGCTCCGCGTCCTTGAGGCCAAGGGGCTGGTCAGCGCCCGGCCGAACGTCGGCACGCGCGTGCGTCCCGTCAGTGACTGGAACCTCCTTGACCCCGACATCATCGAATGGCGTGCCTACGGCCCAGTGCGCGACGACCAGCGCCGCGAGCTGAGCGAGCTGCGCTGGACGATCGAGCCGCTCGCCGCCCGTCTCGCCGCCGGGCACGGACGGGACGACGTCCAGCAGCGGCTCTCCGACATGGTCGAGATCATGGGCCAATCCATGGCGCAGGGTGACGCCCTCACCTTTTCCCGGGCCGACGCCGAGTTCCACTCGCTGCTCATCCAGGTCTCCGGCAACCGCATGCTGGAGCACCTCTCCGGAATCGTCTCGGCGGCCCTCCAGGTCTCCGGCAACCCCGTCACCGGATGTGACCGGCCGAACGACGCGTCCCTGTCACACCACGCCCGGATCGTCGAGGCCCTCGCGGCCGCCGACGGCACGGCGGCCGAAGTGGCCATGCGTCAACTGCTCACCGTCCACCCCGAGGTCGAGCGGGTGGTGCCCGCCCCGCGCGAGCACTGACCCGCGCAGGGTGGACGGGCCGGTCGGATCGGGTCGCCCTCTCGGGGCGCCGCCTCGCCGCATGCCGTCTGCCGCCGGGCCCGGCCGGATCCTCAGGGACCCGTCCGGGCCCGGCGGTGCGACGAGACGCCGGTACCGTGCGGGCGGCGCGGCGCTCGTCGCCATCAAGAGTGAGTGCATCTGTCCGTTGCTGTACGTGTATGACATCTTTTGAATGCTTACGGGGTGTGACTCGGGCCACTTGGATTGGGCGTAACGCTTGCGGGAGCAGCGCGATGACCTAAGAGGTGGCAGCCGCGGAGGGAATATGGACGCCGTTCATGGCGCTGTGCATCCTCCCGGCCCCCGCCCGCGTCGTCGGCTCATCCCCAAGTCGGCGGTCGTCGGCCCCTGTCCGTCCAGGACGGGGCGCCGGAAGCCGTTTTCCATCGTTCCGAGAGGTTGTTCGTGTCGGCCAGCACATCCCGTACGCTCCCGCCGGAGATCGCCGAGTCCGTCTCTGTCATGGCGCTCATCGAGCGGGGAAAGGCTGAGGGGCAGATCGCCGGCGATGACGTGCGTCGGGCCTTCGAAGCTGACCAGATTCCGGCCACTCAGTGGAAGAACGTACTGCGCAGCCTCAACCAGATCCTCGAGGAAGAGGGTGTGACGCTGATGGTCAGTGCCGCGGAGCCCAAGCGCACCCGAAAGAGCGTCGCAGCGAAGAGCCCGGCCAAGCGCACCGCCACCAAGACGGTCGCGGCGAAGACGGTGACCGCCAAGCCGGCCGCCGCCACGTCGGCGGCGCCAGTCGCCGACGCCCCCGTCGAGGACGACGCCACCGCCAAGAAGGCCGCTGCCAAGAAGACGGCGACCGCGAAGAAAGCGGTCGCCAAGAAGACGGTCGCCAAAAAGGCGGTCGCCAAGAAGACCGCCGCCAAGAAGGACGACGTCGAGCTGGTCGACGACGAGGCGGCCGAGGAGACTCCCGGCAAGACCGGTGACGAGCCCGAGGGCACCGAGAGCGCCGGATTCGTACTCTCCGACGACGACGAGGACGACGCGCCCGCCCAGCAGGTCGCCGCCGCCGGTGCCACCGCCGACCCGGTCAAGGACTACCTGAAGCAGATCGGCAAGGTCCCCCTCCTCAACGCGGAGCAGGAGGTGGAGCTCGCCAAGCGCATCGAGGCGGGCCTGTTCGCCGAGGACAAGCTGGCCAACGCCGACAAGCTCGCCCCCAAGCTCAAGCGCGAGCTGGAGATCATCGCCGAGGACGGGCGCCGCGCCAAGAACCACCTCTTGGAGGCCAACCTCCGCCTGGTGGTCTCCCTGGCCAAGCGTTACACCGGCCGCGGCATGCTCTTCCTGGACCTCATCCAGGAGGGCAACCTCGGTCTGATCCGCGCGGTCGAGAAGTTCGACTACACCAAGGGCTACAAGTTCTCCACGTATGCCACCTGGTGGATCCGTCAGGCGATCACCCGCGCCATGGCCGACCAGGCCCGCACCATCCGTATCCCGGTGCACATGGTCGAGGTCATCAACAAGCTCGCGCGCGTGCAGCGTCAAATGCTCCAGGACCTGGGCCGCGAGCCCACCCCGGAGGAGCTGGCCAAGGAACTCGACATGACCCCCGAGAAGGTCATCGAGGTCCAGAAGTACGGCCGTGAGCCCATCTCCCTGCACACCCCGCTGGGTGAGGACGGTGACAGCGAGTTCGGCGACCTGATCGAGGACTCCGAGGCGGTCGTCCCGGCCGACGCGGTCAGCTTCACCCTCCTCCAGGAGCAGCTGCACTCCGTCCTGGACACCCTGTCCGAGCGCGAGGCGGGCGTCGTCTCGATGCGCTTCGGTCTCACCGACGGTCAGCCGAAGACGCTCGACGAGATCGGCAAGGTGTACGGGGTCACCCGTGAGCGGATCCGTCAGATCGAGTCGAAGACCATGTCCAAGCTGCGCCACCCGTCGCGTTCGCAGGTCCTGCGCGACTACCTCGACTAGGTCGTAGCCGTACGACGTCCAAGGCCCGGCCTCCCGTAGGGGGACCGGGCCTTCGCCGTGGTCGCGCGGGTGCGAGGCGGGTCCCGCTGGATCACTCTGGGTTTCTCCCGACCGTCCCAGAGCGAGGTGCGTGCATGCGTCGTCCTGCTGTCCGGGCGCTGACCCGGCCGTTCGTCCTGGTGGCCGCCGCGGCTGTCATACCCCTGGTGCCCGCGGCCCCGGCGGCCGCGGACAGCGTCGTCATCGGGGGATTTCCGGTGGATGTGTCGGCAAGCCCCTGGACGGTGGCCCTGTCCAGCCGTGACCGGTTCGGAGGTACCCGGGCGGGCCAGTTCTGCGGCGGGGTGGCCGTGGGCCGGACCACCGTGCTCACCGCGGCCCACTGCCTGGGTGACGAGGTCCTGGGGGCGCCGCCGAACAGGGCGCGCGACCTGAAGGTCATCACAGGCCGAACGGACCTGCTGTCCGACCGGGGCCAGGAGATCGCCGTACGGGAAGTCCGGGTCAATCAGGGATACGACGCGACCAGCAACGCCGGGGACTTCGCCGTACTCATCCTCGCCGACGCCCTGCCCCAGAGTTCGGTCATCCCGATGGCGGCGGTGGGCGACCGCGCGTACGCGCCCGGAACGGTCGGCACGGTCTCCGGCTGGGGTGATGTCACCGGCTCCGGGGAGTACGCGCGGACTCTGCGCGCGGCCGACGTGCGCGTGCTGCCCGACGCCCGCTGCGAGGAGGCGTATCCCGGCGGCTCGGACGGCACCTACCACCGCGAGTCCATGCTGTGCGCCGGCGCGAACGGGGGCGGCCAGGACGCCTGCCAGGGGGACAGCGGGGGGCCGCTGGTCGCCAGGGGGCGGCTGATCGGGCTGGTGTCGTGGGGGAGCGGCTGCGGGCGCGCCGAGAGTCCCGGCGTCTACACGCGGGCATCAGACGCCCTGCGCGCGCTCAGACGGGCGGCGGCAGTGTCGGCGCCCCGCAGGAGCGCCTGGCGGCCGTTGAGGGGCGGCACGGGGTAAACGAGAGCGGGCGGGGGGGGCCCCCGCGGGGGGGGGGGACCCCCCCCACCCCCCCGGGCGCGGGCGGGGCGGGGGGGGAGGCGGGGGGGGGGAGAGGGGGT
>NZ_JBEXET010000032.1:0-86601 GCF_040606415.1 Streptomyces sp. NPDC005423
TCAGCGTCGGGTACCTGCTGGAGGCTCTGTTCAACCCGTACCCGCTTGCTGCCGGCGTCCTCGGGAATCGCTGGCATACCCAGTCGCTCGAAGGCCCCCGGTCACCTCCGGCCGAAACCCGGATCACCTGGGGGTTCCACGCGGAACACAGGACCCGCCGCTTCAACTACTGCCTCGCCAAGAACAACTGGGCCCCGAACAGTCGGGACGCTGCCGAAATCATCAGTGAACCGAACAGACGGTTCTTACGTCGTGCCTACGACCGCCCGGTGCCCGTGCGCCGCAGCACGGTACCGCCGCACCGTGATGAGCGACGTATCTCAAGGAGACGCAGGTGAACCCGAAGGCCGTGCTACGCCCCTCCCGTAGGAGCGCTTCAGCACTGAAAAACGTAAAGGGGCCGGTCGTCCTCGTCGGCCACTTCCACGGCGGTTCCGTGATCAGTGATGCCGACGCGGACAACCCGGAGGTCAAGGCGCTCGTCTACTTCGGTGGATCTCCGTGAGAGAGACGCCCCAAGCCTCAGACACCGAAAACTGACAACTGACAACTGACAAGCGTAGCGCTCAGCGCTAGGAGACCCATGACGAAGAAGCGCATCGGGGCGGTCGTTGCCGCCGGGCTGCTGGCCGCCGGCATAGGCGTGGTGGCGGCCCTGCCCGCCTCGGGGGCCGCGCCTCTGCCGGTGACCGCGTATCAGGAGGAGGGCGACGCGACCTCGCTGATCGACGCGAGCGCCGCCGCCCTCAGCCGCGTCGGCGTGGACGGCGTCAACATCAACTCCGCCGGTACGCAGGTGACTTCGCCGGACTCCGACGCCCGCGCGCAGCTCACCCGCGCCCATTCACTCGGTCTGAGCGCAGACCTTTTGATAGGCAACTTCAGTGAGTCCCTCGGGGACTTCGACGAGGCCGCGGCCCACCGGATGCTCTCCAGCACCGCCAACATCGACGCGGTCGTCGCCACGCTCAGCAAGGCGGTCGGTTCGCAGGGGTGGGACGCGGTCACCATCGACCTGGAGTCTCTCCAGGCCCGAGACACCGCGGGGCTGACGCAGTTCGCGACGGCGCTGAAGAAGGCGCTGCCGGCCGGGAAGACGGTGGGCATCGACATCACCACCTTCACCTCGCTCGACGAGTTCGCCCAGAACGGCTACGACCTGACCGCGCTGGGCCAGACCGTCGACACCGTAGCGCTCATGGCCTACGACGAGCACGGCTGGGGCGACTCCGGTCCCGGACCGGTCGGTTCGCTCTCCTGGCAGGAGAAGGGGCTCGACCTTCTGCTCAGCAAGGTGCCGGCGAGCAAGGTCGACCTCGGGGTGGCCGGTTACGGCTACGCCTGGTCGTCCAGCGGAGACGTCGACCAGGTCGGCGACCAGCAGGCCCGCGATCGGGTCGCCCAGGACGGCGCCACGGCCCGCTACGACACCGCTGCGGGCGAGTGGACGGCCACGCTCGGCGACGGCACCGTGCTGTGGTGGTCGGACGCCCGCTCGTTCGCCGCCCGGCGCAAGCTCGCCGCGAGCAAGGGCGTCCACGGCCTCGCCGTCTGGGACCTGGGGCTGTCGGACACCATCACCTCCTGACCGTGGGCCCCAGGTGACGGTGACGGCGGTCATCGAGCTTCGACGGCCGTCGTCACCCGGTCGGCACCCGGGCGCGTTCCGGTTCGCTGGCCGGCCCCCACCCTGCCGGCGGTCAGCGGCCCAGGTCGTGGTCGGGTCCGTGGTCCGATGCGCGTGCACCACTCGGTTTGCGGACGACCCGGCTGGGTGGAAGGCAGAGCGGCTCCAGGGCGGGCTGCAACGGCGCGGTACCGGCGCGGTCCGGCCCGCCGACCAGTGGCCCGCCCACTTCGTCGCCTCCGACCTGCTGCGCCTCCCGGGCACGGACACCACGGGGCATGGCCGTTCCGCCTATGGCGGGACGCGCTCGACGGTCATCTTGCTTCCTGAACTCCCGCGCTGATCCAGCCCAAGAGAGGCGATGTGGACCGGGAGTTACTGGACTGTTCCTGCTGCCCGTCGCCGCAGCCGTGGAGGGCACCCCGCCCGCACTCTCCGCACCGGCGCTCCTCGCGTTCGGCTACGTCGCCCTGGTCGCCACCGCGCTGGCCTTCACCGCCTGGTTCACCGGGCTGCGGCACCTGCCTGCGGGGACCGTGGGCCTCATCGGACTGCTCAACCCCCTCATCGGCGTGCTGCTCGGCACGGCAGTCGGCGGAGAGGTGCTGACAGCCCAGCAACTGTGCGGGCTGGCACTCGTCGTGGGCGTCGTCCTGGGCCGGCCCACACGGGCAAGCCGACGCGGCAGCGGTCGCACTCCTCCCCGTCCCGTACCCGACGAGCGCCCCGCCCGCGCGTCCTCCACCTGCAATCCCCGATGAGGATTGAGGGCATGGGATCAGGGGCTCCGCCATGGATCCGTACGAGGGTGATCGGGGCTCCCGGCGACCACTTCTGACTCGTACGGTGCCTGCATGGGCAGGGACGGGGTTCCTCAGCAGGGTCATCTGCCCTGCTGCGAGGCGCAGTTGGACGGCGCGTCGGGCACCGGCCCGTCCTGCCAAGCGCGAGCCCGAGATGCTCCAGCATGCGGTTGAGCCGCATGGTGAAGCGCGCGTACGGGGCGGTCGGCTGCGAGAACGGATCGGCGAAGGTACGGCGCGGACCGATCACGCTGGCGCAGACGAAACGTCGGGCCCGCAGCAGGATCACGACGCGCTGCCCACCGACCGGCAGACCTTTCAGCCTGCGCCGGCAGGAGTCGCGCACTCGGTCCGAGAGGCAACCGCAGTCAAGGCCGTGCCGCTGGGGGCGGCCAGCCGATAGCGGACCGGCGGAACTTCTCGATCGCGGCCCGGATCTCCCTCGCCCGTTCCCACTCACCGTCTTCCACCGCGTCCGAGAGGCGCCGGGCGCGCACCAGGCGGTCGGCCTCACCGGCGACCGTCCCGGGAGCGGCAAACACCCGGTGCAGCCCAGCAGTCGGACCGCGCAGGATGTTCTCCCTGCGGGAGGGCGGATCGGCTTGTGTAACCAGCCCGTCCCGTCGTCCCAGGGCAGGCGGACCCCGGCCGGGCCGACGATGCGGCTCGCCGACTACACCGACATGTCCGGTCAGCTCCGTCAGTGCCTCGATCTCGCCTTCGGCATCCTCGCTGAGCCATCGGTACGCGGACGGCGTGAGGATCACTCACACGTCCCAGCCCGCCGCCCGGGCAGCACGGACGAGCACGTGAAGACGTCGGGCGAGCGGGGCGGCGCAGGCGATGAGGTACAGGGTGCGTGTGGTCACCGGGGAAGTCCACAACGATCAGCAAGTGCGCACAAGCGGCTCTCGGCAGGGCCCGTGCCCAACAGACGTGATTCCTCTACGAGTTGCTAGCCCCGGGGCGGCACACGACTTCCTCGGGGGCTTCTTCCTCCGCCTGACGAACATGGCGACGGCTGGGAGTCGGCGCTGCACAGTCTGCTGTTGCTCTTGGCGCCCGACGGCAGCGGATTTGGCGGGAGTGGGGTGCGACTGCCCGCAAGGGGGCTGACCAAGGCGAACGTCAGGCCCGCGGTCGGCCTTCCGTTGCCGGCCGCAGGGCATCCACCACAAGGTCCAGTAGGCGTCCCGTCAGCTCCGGGCTGTTGCTGGCCGTCGTGGACAGGAACACCCCGAGGAGCATCATCGTGACCTCGTCCGGCTCGACGTCCGGCCGCAGTGAGCCAGCCTGCGCCCCGGCGTCGAGAATCACCGCGATCGCCGCGGTAAGCCGTTCCCGGGTGGCCGGTGTTGCGATGGCGCCGGAGGCCCAGCCTGCGCGGAGGGTATCGGAGATGCCGCGTTTGGCCGCAAAGAACGCCGCATATCGGTCCATCCACGCACGCAGCGCCGACTCGGGCGGGAGCGTGGAGAGCAGTGCGGGGGCGCTGGTGACGACGGCGTCGAGTTCGGCGGCGTAGATGGCCTCGACGAGCGCTTCGCGGGTGGGGAAGTGACGGTAGAGCGTGCCGATCCCGACGCCGGCCTCGCGGGCGATGGCATCTAGAGGGGCCTTGCCGCCGGTCGCGGTGAAGGCGTCGCGAGCGACGTCGAGCAGCCGCTCGCGGTTGCGCCGGGCGTCTGCGCGGGCCGGATGCCCGGCCGCTTTCGCTGATCCGTCGGGGGCGGGCGAGTCTGACGCGGTCAAAACGGAGGACCTCCGGTTAGTGCTACGGTCTTGGTAACGGAGTCTCTCCGTTTACATTCATCGTCTCATGAAAGCGAGACTGCCATGGCGTCCAACGCTCGATCTTCCCAGCTCACCGCCACAGGAACGGCACGAGCCGGCGGGCCTGGTGTGCTCGCGGGCCGCACCGTTTCCCGCGTCGGCTACGGCGCCATGCAGCTACAGCGCCTGGATCGCGAGGCCGCGATCGCGCTGCTGCGCCGCGCCGTCGAGCTCGGTATCGATCACGTCGACACCGCCCACTTCTATGGCAACGGCTTCGTCAACGAGGTGATCGCCGCCGCGCTCCGCCCCGAGGACGACGTCCTGGTCGTCAGCAAGGTCGGCGCCGAACCCGCTCCGGGCGGTCCCATCCCGCTGCGCCTCGCCCAGCGGCCCGAACAGCTGCGGACCGGCGTCGAGGACAACCTCAAGAGCCTCGGACTCGAACAACTCCCCCTCGTCAACCTGCGGCGCGCCGACCACGGCCCCGGCCTGCGACCCGAAGGCGACCAGATCGTCGACCTCGACGATCAGCTCGCCGTCATGGCCGACCTGCGGAACGAGGGAAAGATCGGCGCCATCGGTCTCAGCAGTGTGCCCCTCGACGGACTGCGCCGCGCCCTCCCCATGGGCATCGCCTGCGTGCAGAACGCCTACAGCCTGGTGGCGCGCGACGACGAGGACATACTGCGGCTCTGCCTCGCCGAGGACATCGCCTGGGTGCCGTACTTTCCGCTCGGCGGCGCCTACGCGGGCCTGCCGAAGGTCACCGACGAGCCCGCCGTCGCCACCGCCGCGCAGGCGCTGGGTGTCGCCCCCGCCCAGATCGGCCTGGCCTGGCTGCTCCAGCACACCCCGAACACGCTCCTCATCCCTGGCACCGCCGACCCTGAGCACCTGCGGGCGAACGCCGACGCGGGCGCGATCAGCCTCGATGAGGCGACTCTCGCCGCACTCGACGCCGTCCCCACCCGCTCCGGCGACATCGAACTCGGATAACCCTGGTTCGCCCGTACCACCACACAGGCAGGTCACCATGACACTGAACGCTGCCGAACGGCACCGCACAGGCGAGGAGTTCGCCAGAACCTCGCACTGACCGGGCTCGCACGCCACGATGTCGCCGCCGATCTGGCCTTCCCGCCCGAGCGGCTGCGGCACACGCTCGACGTCGCCCCCGCATCCGACCCGGTCGACGTGTGGCAGCTGCGCGACTATTTCTAGCAGGCCGTCCTGGACGCCGGGGGTACGCCCGTCCCTTGCACAGTGCTCAACGACCGCTCTCGGCTCAAGACGCGCCTCTGGTTCCGACTGCGCAGCGTCCCACGGCACGTCTTCGCGAGGGCATGAACCAGCCAACTCATTGCCCCTTTGACCCGTATCTCCGTGCCCCTGAATGCAGCGGCGGTAGAACTGGACGAGGCGGTGTGTGGGTACCTGACAAGGGTGGCCGGGTCGACAAAGCGCAGGTGAGAGGAGTCATCCGGGCGCGAATCGTGCTTGCTGCCGCCGATGGCTTGAGTAATGGCGCCATCGCGCGGGAGCTGGCGGTCACCGTGAACACGGTCCGCAAGTGGCGTGGCCGGTTCGTACTCCACGGGCCGGACGGGCTCAAGGATGCCGGCCGCTCGGGACGTTCCAAGATCTACGGCCCCCAGGTGCGGGTGGCGATCGTGGCGGCGGCAACCGGCGCGCCCCCGCACCCGAAGGCGACCTGGTCGCACCGCACGATCACCGCCCAGGTCGCCGACACCGTCCACGCCGCCATCTCGGCCTCCCAAGTCGGCCGTATCCTGGCGGACTTGGACCTCAAGCCGCACCGAGTCCGCGGCTGGCTCACCCGCCGCGACACCCCCGACTTCTGGGACCGCGTCGCGGATGTGTGCGACCTTTACCGCAACCCGCCCGGGGTGCCGTGGTCCTGTCCATCGATGAGAAGACCGCGATCGCTGCCCGCTCCCGACGCCACCCAGGCCACCTCGTCCGGCCCGGCGAGCCCACCCGCCAGGAGTTCGAGTACCGCCGCCAGGGCACCGTGTCCCTGATGACCGCTCTGGACATGTGCACCGGCGAGGTCCTCACCGAGGTCATCGCCCGAAACGACGCGGTGACCTTCACCGCCTTCCTCGACCAGCTCGAAGCGACTATTGCCCCAGGCCAAAACGTTCGCGTGGTCCTGGACAACGGGTCCTCCCCCACGGCCAAGCACACCGAGAAGTGGCTGCTCGCACACCCCCGCTGGACCGAGCACTGGACTCCGCCGCACGCCTCCTGGTTGAACCAGATCGAGCTGTACTTCTCCGCCATGACCCGCCGAGTCCTGCGCCACGGCGACTTCTCCAGCCGCGACGACCTGATCGACAAACTGGAGACCTACGTTATCGGCCGCATGGCTTTGTCAGCGAGTTACGAGAGCGCCTGTAGCTCAGCCGCGAGAGCACCCTTTTCCACGGAAGAGTGATGTCGCTGAGATTTGAGAGCACCGGGATGCTTGCTTCGGGACCATGGTTGTGCTCCGCACGACGAGGGGGCCCGGGTGCTGCCGAAGTCCAAGGTCGATCTGTACGCGGCGATCCGCCGTGATTCGCGTCAGGGCCTGTCGAACCGTGCTCTCCAGCGGAAATACGGCGTCGGGTTCCTGACGGTGCAGAAGGCGTTGTCGTCGGCCTGGCCGGAGCCGCGGAAGCCGCTTCCGCCGAGGGCGGCCCGGCTGGATCCGTTCAAGCCAGTGATCGACCAGATGCTGCGGGCGGACCTGGACGCGCCGCGCAAGCAGCGGCACACGGTGAAGCGGATCTTCGAGCGGTTGCTGGACGAACACGGCGCAGACGAGATCTCAGACGAGCGAGTCTGATCAGATGGCGCCGGGCAGCTGGCAGAGGGTCGGATCATGATCTACCGGAAGTCGTTCAGCCAATCGCCCGGGAGCAGGTCACGTATTCCGTCAAGGGCTGCTTCGGTGCGGCCACGGGCCAGAAGAGCCATGCCGTCGTCGTCACGCAGGAGTACGTCATGGCCGAGGAACCAGCGGATGCTGTTCTCTTCCTCACCCATCGGATAGGCCGGGAACGGCAGCCGAGTGCAGTTCTGTTCCAGCAGGTCAACGCCTGATTCATCGAAGTCGCTCAGGAAGTCGCAGGGCGCACCATCGGCCTGAAGGGATTCCGACAGCACGATTTCGATGAAGCACAGGGACAGCCGCTCCAACCAGCTCTCCCAGCGTTCGGCAGCCCGGTCAGCCAAGTCGGCCCTGATGAAGACGGCAGGGTCTTCGTCCATCAGCTCGTCGAGGAGGACCCCCCACGAACAGGCCCCCTGGTTCTCATGCCGGAAGACCAGTGCCTCCTTGGCCTCGTCCACATACAGCTCGGACGGGCTGAGGAGGACGTCATGGTTGCTGGTCAGGTTCCGACGGCGGCCGAACAACAGATACGCCTCTCGAAGCGCCAGCGGCAGCCGGAAGCCCAGCCTCTCCTCCGCGGCCACGAGATCCGCCTCGCCCCAGCCGTCGTCATCCCCGAGCGCCTGCGACCAGTTCGCAACGAACCCGCCGATGAACTCCCAGGCACCCCTGCGGCCTTCAACACCCGCAGCGAGCGACCGCACCATATCGAACTCACGTGTCATGCCAGGAAAATACCGGCTTCACCCACGCAGCCTTCGGGCACCGGCACAGAACGGCCGACACGCCGGTGCCGGTGCTGTCGGAACTCGGTTCTGGCACAGATCTTGGGGAGCGGTCGCGGAGCGTCACCTCGATTTTTGAGGGTCGGCTGTCCAAAGACGACCGAGTTGGAGGCTGCCGGCGCTCATCGGGCCGTTGAATCATGTCGGCCGAGGCCAGTTCGGCCACGCTCACACAACCATGCTCCAAGCCGGTCACTCGCTGCGTCAGCGTTTCTGTGCTCGGTACCGCTTGAGGAGAGCGGTGAGCTTCGCGGGTTCGGCAGCGCCGTTCAACTCTGTCAGGAGAGCGTCGGGGCAGAGCTCGTAGTGGTCCCCCCACCATCGCTGCCCCTTGTTGTCCCAAATGCGATAACCGCCGGGTACCCCCCTGGCTACGTACCGTCGCCTGCTTATATCGATCACCCCTCATGACAGTTTCCCCACACTACAAGCTGCTATTGGAGCAGAATCATCTTCCGGAGCAGGGGGAAGCCGGCTCGTCCGTAGAGCTGCCTCTTGATCTTTTTGATGCGGTTGACGGCGCCTTCGATGCTGCCGGAGCTCCAGTGGAGGGTGAGTCCGGCGGTCACGGCGTCGAGGTCTCGGAGCAGGGCGAGTGCGAAGTTGGTGAGGCCGGGTAGTTGGCTGGCGTCGACTGCGTCGATCCAGGTGGGGAGTGTGGCGCCGAGCCGGTCGGTGAGTATTTCGCCGAAGTCGCGGATATGTCCGGCGGCAGTGTCGAGTTCGGGGCAGCGTGCCAGGACGTCTTTCAGAGCGGCCTGTTCGTCCTCGCTCAGGGTGGTGGGGTGCCGGGTGAGCCAGCCGGTAACCTGCCGCACCGTCGGAGGTCTCGTCGGCGTGCCGGCAGGTGTCCCGCGGAGGGTGGCGATGTGGGCGCGGACCATCTGGTAGGTGACGGGCGCATGGTCGGCGAGGAGCTCATTGTGGAGGTGGGTGACGCTGGTGCATCCCGCGGCGAAGCGTCGCTCGAGGTAGGGCTTGTAGGGGTCCAGTCTGCTGGGACGGGGCCGGTTCTCGCGGAAGGTGTCCTGCCAGCTTGGGGCGTTCGCGTACCGGAGGACGGTGTTGAGGCCCCAGCCCAGGTGCCGGGCGATCGCCCGGCGTGAGTGGCCTTGGGCAAGGAGGCCGTGGACCAGGGTGTGCGCTGCCTTCTTGCGCTCGGCTCGTCGGCCGACGGGTTCCGAGTCGTCCTGCCTCTGGCCAGGATCCGGGATGGCCCTCGGCAGCATGCTGCTGGGTGACGGATTGCGCAGGCAGCCGCGGTGGGCGGCGACACAGGTCTCCACGGCCCGGCCGAGGCCCTGCCACAGATGAAATCGGTCGGCGACCTGCAGAGCCTCGGGGGCACCGCGGCGAGCACCCTCGGCGTAGGCGCCTGCCCGGTCCCGGCAGATGATGTCCACGCCGGGGTGACGGACCAGCCAGGCGGCCAGTGGTCCGGCTTCACGGGTGGGGAGCACATCGACCACGCGATGGTCTTCGACGCTGGTCAGGACGGTGGAGTAGGTCTGACCTCGGCGGATCGCGAAGTCGTCCACGCCGAGAACGCGTGGGGTACTGAACTGTGGATCGGGCAGTGCCATGACCCGGCGCAACAACGTCATCCGTCCCGCGCCGAAGCCCAGCTGGGCAGCCAGCCGAGCTCCGGCCCGCCCGGCCAGCGCGACCCCCACTCGCTCCAAGGCGCGGTTGAGCCGAGTGGTGAACCGTGCGTGCGGGGTGGCCAGCCGGGAGAACGGCTCGGCGAACGTCCGGCGCGGACAGTCCGTTGACCCGCAGATGAAGCGCCGGACCGTCAGCCGGATCGTAAACCCCTGCTCAGCGAGCGGAAGGTCCTTCAACCGGCGCTGGTAGCGGTCGTGGACTCTGCCCGAGAAGCGACCGCAGTCCGGACATGCAGCCTCAGCCGCGCGGCCTCTCGCCACCACCTCGACCGTGCCGAACGCGGCCGTAGCCGTTTCGACATCCACATCATCGATCCCGGCGAACACCAGCAAGTCCCAGAACGGCGCATCGGTCTGCATGACCAGCACCATCAACGTCGACGAGTGCCAGCAATAGCGGCGGGCAGACACCTGAGGGAGCGTCAATTCCGATCGTCGGACGACAAGGCGTACGCGGTCTCACGCGAACCGCCCCCTCGCAAACGAACATCAAGGTGACGCTCCGCGACGGCTCCCCAAGATCTGTGCCAGAACCCGGAACTCAGCCACATTTCCACTCGGCTAGATCAACATCCGCTCTTGAAACTCGGCATCAAACGCTCTCCGTCATCACCTACGAAGCCAGCCGCAACGAACCCGCGAAGCCATACAAGTGGACTTACGACGGCATCCCGCTCAAGGCCACCTGATCAGCACCAGCACCCCCTGCACGGGCTTGCGCAGAGCAGCACTCGCGTGTTCGTCGGCCTGGTCCAGGAAGCCGGGGACGGCGCGGCGGGGCTGTGGTCGCCGACCGCCCCCTTACGCGGTCAGCGGCGGCCGGTGGCCAGGATGACGAGGAACTGGCCGCCGCCGGCCTCGATGTCGGCGGTCACCGGCAGTCCCGGTACCAGCCGGGAGAACCGGTCCACCAGCCAATCCGCCGCCTCTTGGGCGTCCCGCCTGGTCGGACAACGGCCCACCATCTCGCGGCCCCCCTTGCGCTCCAGCCTCCCGGCGACGGTGACCAGCGGCGCGGGGTCGACCACGTACAGGCGGTCCGGCCAGGCGATGACCACCTTGACCGCGCCCTTACGGCTGTTGCACCCACGGTGCGCGAGCCGCTCCGCGACCTTGGCCTTGCGGTCAGCGGTCCGGCTGTCGACGCTGGGCCCCCGCGGGTCGTTCACCGACTCGTCGGGGTCAACCGCTTCGTCACACACCCAGCAGCGCCAGCCGTCACGTTCGGCCACATCATCAAGGAGACTCACCCGAGCAACCTAACCTGCCCGGCCACCACTCCGCACACCAGGTACTCAAAGAACGGGACAGCCTGCCAGCACCCGGCACCGGCACCGGCACCACCCAAATCTCTCGGCGCTTTCGACTGCCATGGTTTGTCGTCGCCTCGTCGCTGGGCGATCAGGCGAAGGAGCTCGTACTCGTCGGCGTTCAGCGTCAAGACGGCAGCGTTGAGGGCCGGGATGGGCAGGGCTGCGGAAGCGCGCCGGGACGGGGGTCGCCGTGGTCAGCGCCGTAGACCCGGCCGCGCCCGCAGCAGTTGCCCTTCACCGTTCATCCGACCAGAATTCCAGCCGCCACCGCCACCGCCAACGCCCCTGGCGCCGGCCCAGCCGGTTCCTGGAGATGCCGCTTGCCTACTCGTTGCGGAGGACGGTGGCGATGGTGAGGCGGGCGGCGGAGCGGGCGGGGATGAGGGCGCCGAGGACGGCGATCGCGGTTCCCGCCAGGGCGAGGAGGGCCAGTGTCGGCGCGTGCCAGACGTCCAGCATGGAGGTGGGGATCTGGATGCAGGCGGGGATGAGCATGCGGTGGGCGAGGACGCCAAGTGGCAGGCCGAGGAGGCCGCCGGCTGTTCCTAGTGCCGCCACGGAGGTCACCGTCATCGCTGTGACCTGGTGGGGTGTCATGCCGATGGATTTGAGCATGCCCAGGTCACGGCGGCGCTCTCGGGTGTTGAGGACGACGGTGTGGAAGACCCCCAGGGCGGCGACGGTGGCCAGCATCAGGGTGAACAGGGCCGCGAAGCTGATCACGGTGGTGGCACCGGCGCTGACTGCGCTGTTGACGTGTGGATTCAGTGCAGGGTCGGCCGCTTTGACGGGGTCGGCATAGCTCTGGGCGCTGGTGCCGTGGGCGAGTTGGATGGCGTATTCGTTGGCCTGGGTGAGGGGTGCGAGTGCGGCCAGGGTCTGCCGGGTGGCCAAGATGATCCTCGGATCGTTGCCCATGATCTCGCCCACGATGGTGACCCGCGCCTGGGCGCCGAGGTTGGCCACGGCTACGTCCCGGCCGACCGTCAGGCCGTGCTGGCGCGGGAAGGCGGGTGAGACCACGGCTTCGTCGGGGCCGGTCATCCAGCGCCCTTTGAGAACCTGGTAGCCCAGGGTCGCGGTGTCACCGCGCAGGAACTGCACGTCGGTGCCGCTGGTCCGGCCGGCCAGTTGGACCGGGACATAGGCGGACGCGCTGACGTGGACGGCGCCGGGCAGTGAGCGCAGCATCGCCTCGGTGGCCGCATCGCTGGTCCTGGGTGCCGTCTGGCCGGTTCGGGGGTTGCCGGTGGTGACGACGACCTGGACAGCGCCGGTGTGCTCCTGGGCGTCTCCGTATCGGATCATGGTGTCGGTGATGCCGGTCGCCAGGGTCACCGCGGTTGCACCGCAGAAGGGGGCCAGATCGCCGACGGCGGGATGGCTGAGCCGCAGGTCGCACCGCCTCTGCGACTGAACGCCCTCCGCGCGGCCGGCGTAACCGGCTGTGCCCGCCGCCTGCTGAGCGGGTGGCCGGTTCAGCCTGCCAGTTGCTGCAGCCATTCGCGCAGGAGAGCCGTCTCCGTGTCTCGCAGAGGCATCCCGGCGCTCGCAGCAGGGGGCCCGGTGGTGAGCGCGGTGTGAAGTGCGGCATCGAGGGCGAGTGCGCGCGAGGCCAGGTCCGACCCGCATGAGGCGGGCGAGTCCGTGGTGATGGAGGCGATGACGGTGTCCCGCAGCCGTGCCGAAGTGGTCAGGTGCCGCTTCGAGGACTCTTCGCCGATTAGCGCCAGCGTGGCACCCGTTGTCGCCGCGTGGATGACGCGGGTCGCCTGTTCCACCGGAACCCGAAGGCGGCCGGCGTCGGCGGTCCGGCCCAGCAGACGCACCAGCAGGGCGTGCGCCTCGTCGGCGGCCGGGGGCCGCCGCCCGGGCTGCACGGTGCCGTACATGAGCATGTAGAACGCGGGGTGCTGCACTCCGAACTCGACGTGCAGGTCCCAGCCGCGGTAGAGGTCTGCCACCGGGTCGTCGGGGGTCAGCGCCAGTGCCTCCCGTTTCTCGGCCAGGTACATCTCGAATCCGTAGGCGGCCAGCTCGGCCAGGAGTCCGTCCTTGTCGTCGAACATCCGGTACAGCGCCGGAGCCGTGATGCCCGCGGCTGCGGCGACAGCGCGCGTGGAGACCGCCTCGCTGCCGCCCTCCTCCAAAAGCTTGGCGGCCACTTGTAGCACCTGGCGTCGCGCGGCGTGTCGTCCCTCGTTCATGAAACAACGATATCGCATTTTGCGTATCACCGCTTTATCGGTGCTACTGTTCAAAGCGGAACGACGATCCACGCGGGTGGTCGGCGCCGACCCACAAGATGGGAAGCTGCCACACCCGCCGGGGCCGTCGGTCCGGTCCCCCAATCGTGGAGCTGTGCGGCCGACCGCCCGCAGCGGGCAGCTCATCGTCCGCCGGCACCCACCGAACACGCCGCTACCGCGGCAGGACAGGAACACCCATGCCCGATAGCTCGATCGTCATCGCCTCACATTCCGGCTACGGCCACACCGCGCAGATCGCCACGGCCGTGGCCGACGGCGCACGCTCCATCACCGGGACGCACGTCCACCGCGTGGACGTCGCCTCCCTCAGCGACGCCGACTGGGAACTGATGGACGCCGCGGACGCCATCATCTTCGGCACCCCCACCTACATGGGCACCGCGTCAGGGGCGTTCCACGCCTTCGCCGAGGCCAGCAGCAAGCGGTGGATGACCCGAGCCTGGAGCGACAAGCTCGCGGCGGGATTCACCAACTCCGGCTCCATGAGCGGCGACAAGCTGCACACCTTGCAGTACCTCTCACTCCTGGCGGCCCAGCACGGAATGCTTTGGGTGAGCCTGAACCTCCTGCCGGGCTGGAACACCACCACCTCCAGCCCCCAGGACGACAACCGCCTCGGCTTCTACCTCGGTGTCGGCGCACAGAGCTTCAACGACACCCCCGCGGTCCACGACGCGGACCTGAACACCGCTCGCCACCTCGGCCGACGCGTCGCCGAGCACACCCGCATCCACCGCGCCGGACTGGCCGCCGCAACGCACTGACACAACGGTCCGTGCACGCCCCGGCGGCTCCACCCTGCACGAGCGAACAGCAACTCCGAACCAGGAGGTTGCGGGTGGAGTCCGCCGCGGTCGAAGGAATCTCGCCGAGGAGCATCCTCGGCAGAATCCTTCGGTCTGACGAGAGGCCGCGCGAGGCGCATCACCCATAAAGCACCTTCGCCCGTGAACCACCTTTCGTTCTATGCAAAGGAGTACGTCATGCAGCACCGGACACTGGGAAGCCGGGGTCTTGAGGTCTCGGCGATCGGCTACGGCGCGATGGGCCTGACGATGGCCTACGGGCCCACCGACGAAGAGGCCGGCGTCGCCGCCCTCCGCCGCGCGCGCGACCTGGGCGTCACCTTCTTCGACACCGCCGAGATGTACGGCTGGGGCACGGGATCCAACGAGATCCTGGTCGGCAGGGCGGTCAGGGACTTCCGTGACGACGTGGTCCTGGCCACCAAGTTCGGTGTCGACATGTCCGTGCCTCCCGAGCAGATCGGAGGCGCACTCAACAGCCGGCCCGACAACATCCGCCAAGTCGCCGACAACAGCCTGGGCTACCTCGGTGTGGAACACATCGATGTCTTCTACCAGCACCGCGTCGACCCCCAGGTGCCCATCGAGGAGGTCGCGGGCACCGTCAAGGAGCTGATCGACGCGGGCAAGGTGAAGTACTTCGGCCTCAGCGAGGCCGGACCCGAGACCCTCCGCAGGGCGCACGCCGTGCAGCCGGTCGCCGTCCTGCAGACCGAGTACTCCCTGTTCGAACGGGACGTCGAGCAGCTCTTCCCGGTCCTCGACGAACTGGGCGTCGGCCTCGTCGCCTACTCACCGCTCGGCCGCGGCTTCATCACCGGCACCGCCAAGCCCGCCGGCGAATACGACGTCACCGACATACGCAACGCCGACCCCCGCTGGCAGCCCGGCAACTTCGCGAAGAACGTCGAGGCCGTGGGCAAGCTCGGCGACCTGGCCGCGACCAAGGGCATCACCGTCTCCCAGCTGGCCCTGGCCTGGCTGCTCACCCGGGGCGAGCACGTCGTGCCGATCCCCGGCACCCGCAGCGTCCAGCGCATCGAGGAGAACGCCGGCGCCGTCGACGTTCCTCTGACCGGGGCCGACCTCGCCGCGATCGACGAGATCCTGCCGCACGGTGGCTTCGGCGCCCGCTACTCCGAGGACCAGGCGCCCGTCTGGATCTGAGTCCGCCCCTGGACCCTAGCCGAGCTGTTCGACGGGGTGCATGATGCCGTCATCGCCCTCGCTGGCGCGATCCCGCACAGGGCCGCCGGTGTCGGGATGGACCAGGGAGACCGCGATGGGGTCGGGGCCGTGATCGTCGGCGGGGCGCATTGCCGGCTACCGCATCGGTCCGTTCGAGAGCGAGTGCGGCCTCGCCCAGCACCCCGCCGTTGCCGAGTGCGGCGCCATCGGCGCACCCGACGACATCCGCGGCGAAGTCATCGAGGCGTACATCGTCCTGCGCGACGGGCACCCGGTGCGCCTCGGCTGCCGCGTACGACGAGCCGAGTGCTGCCGGATACGGGAAGGAACTCGTCGACGCTCAGGGCGAAGGCGTGCAGATCGTCGAGACCAAGCTGGGACGGTCGTCCGAGCCGACAGCGTGATGTGGCCCCCGGAGGGGCAAGGATTTCCACTCTCCACCTGCTTACCGACCGGCGAGACTTGAGGTGATCACCGGCCGGTCCGGGACTCAAGGTTTCCCGGTACGCAGGAATGAGGCGATCCGGTTAGCGGTGCAGCGCGCGTTGTTCAACTCATGGGTGAGCGCGGTGAGCTGTTCGCGGGTGGGGTTGACGGGGATGTTGCCGGCTTCGAGATACATGACGGCGACGGCACAGGCGACGGTCAGGTTGGAGCGCTCCAGCCAGCGGCGGCGGCCCAGGGTGTGAACCAGGGCGGCGGCGCGGGTGTATGGGCCGTCGTAGACGGAAGTCTCGATGAGTTCCCCCCGGTGGCGGGCGACGGCGGCGATGGGCACGCCGTAGTCGTCAGGGGCAGGGTCAGCCGCGTCGCCGTACACGTGCGCGAGGCAATCGCACGACACGGCGGACGAGTTGAACTCGGTGGACGCGGGCGCGTACGACAACGACAACAGGGCCTCCCGGCATCGCTCGGTCAGATTCGCATCCCCGAGCTACCGAGAGGCTCTGCCCTCATGCGCGAACAGCCAGAAGATCACCCGACCGGGAGTCCCAGTTCGACCTGCACCGTCCATGATCGGTTGAGATACGGCTCCTCAAATTCCAACGCGATCACCGGCTACGAAATCCTGGAAGAGCCGGTGAGCGTACAGACCTCCGAATCAACAGCTCCGCCAGAGTCAACAGAACGTAGTCGATGACTACAAGTTGCTACTCGGGATCTCGGCACAGCACTACGAGTTCCGGGCCCAGTCGGTCGGCCGCTCGGCTTGGTGGGGAGCAGCGGAAACGTCAATGCACCCGCTTCACCGGAGCGCGATGGCGCGGTTACGACGCGGACGCGGCGCGGTCGGGGCGGCGGCCGGCCACGAGTATCGGGCCGCCGGGCACCGTGGGGATCTCGCGCAGGTCCTGGAACCCAAGGTCACCCAGCGCCTCGATCATCCGGGGCGCGGTCAGGGCGCTGCCGCCGCTGCGCGCCGCAGTCCAGTCTGCGACGGCCGCGAGCAGCGGCTCGTGCGGTGCTGGGTTGGTGCCGGCCACCAGCCATCCCCCTTCGGTGAGGGCGGCCGCCAGGTGCGGGAGACACGCCTGCAACGCGTCGTTGGAGAGGAACGGCGCGGGCAGCCAGATCAGGTCGTAGAGATCCCGTTCGCGCAGATCGACGGCGTCCTGATGCCGCAGTTCAATCCGGTCAGCGCCGGGCCCCGCCCCATCCAGTTCCCGGCGGGCCAGCCGGATCGCCCGCTCAAAAATGTCTATCCCGGTCACGTGGACGTGCGGAAGATCCTGGGCCAGCGCGAGGGCGAGCGCCCCGGTCCCGGTGCCGATGTCCAGGACCCGGCTGCCCGGGGTGGCGAGACGGTCGGCCAGTCCCGGCAGGGAGGGCACGACGCGGGTGGCGAGCGCGTGCCCGGTGAACGCGGAGGCACGTCCCTGATCGAGCAGTACGTCGTCGCTCTGCGCGTCCCACCCCGTCACGGCCTCGCCGCTGGCGGCGGCGACCGCCTGCCGCATAGAGCTGAGCCGTGCGGACGCCGCATTGGAGGAGGCGGGACCGACCTGCAATGCGGGGACTGCGACCACGCCATTCCCCTCGCGGCGCACCACGCCTGCGGCCTCCAGCACCACGGTGCGCGCCGGGTCCGCAGCCAAGGCTTTCTCCAACGAGCCCGTCCCGATCTCCCGCAAGGTCGCGACCACTGCGGCAAGCGCCCACACCTGTCCTTCCAGTATGGCCACCGGATCGCTCTGCTCGACGTTGTCGTTCATGCCTCACCCTTTGTTCGATACGCCGCGGGCCAGACCCAGACCGGCCGACTGGGCCAGCGGGTGCGAAGTGGGGACGTTGTGACGGTCATCAGGGCCCCGTGGCCCGCAGTTTCGCGGTTCACCCTAACAATCACGCCTCGTCCCCCATCACCGAGCACTTCGCAGTCGGCACCGGCGCCGACGCCGCCCTCCCCTGTGGGACGGCGCAGGGACTGACTGCCGCCCGGGGTTGTTCCTCGGAGGCGGCCGGGTCGCGCAGCGGACGCAGCAAGCCGTCGCCGTGGGAGCGGACGATCGGGTAGCGGCCGTGGATTAACGTGTTCATGGACCGAAGGAGAGAGCCGTGAACGGATCTCCTGCGAGATGGTCAGACCGCCGGCCTCCAGCTCTTTGACGGCGGCGTCCATGTAGACGGTGTTCCACAGCGTATTTGGGGCTGACAGATGATCCTGACCGATTGCCAAGAAAGTTGGACGGGGCCGGGGAGCTGACAGATCAGGTGCTCGGTCGGTCGCGGCGAAGCTCTGCTCGACGCTCCTCGACGACATCCATCGCTTCGTGGATCGTGCAGCCTGACGCGTCCCGGTACGCCTTGATCGCATGGATGATCCGGCCGCTCAGGATCTCGTGGTCCACGTCCTCTGGCACGTCATTCATGGGATGACCGTACCGAGGCGTTCAACCGCGCCGGTCAATATCACCTGGCGATCGGTCAAGATTACGCGTCAGAGGACAGGCTCCACCAGGGCGACGGAGGCGTGGTGCGCCAGCTCCACCTCGCAAGCGCACACCCTCACAACTCCCCTTGCCTTCGAGACCAAGCCCTTCCACAGCGTTGAGCTGACCGAACAGCCCTACTGGGAATACCCGCTCGCCACGGGCAACCCCACCACCCACACCATGCGTCTGCCCGAGCGCCGCGCCGGTCACCATGTCCTGCTTGCCGTCTGGGAGGTCGGCGACACCGGCAATGCCCTCTACCAGGTCATCGACCTCCAGTTCACGTAAAACAACCGCGCTCCAAGGCGCGAACGTGTCCCGGCCACGCCACAACGGCAGGGTCGGCGCACCCCGTTGACCGGCGTGCAGGGCCGGTGATCCAACTTCGGTGGCAATCGGTCCGGCTTCCCTGTCATAAGACACCGTGACACCAGCCCGATGCGGCGCGGTGAGGCCGGCTTCAGCGAGGACCACGCTCGAGCGCTGGTATGCGGAGAGGCAGAGCGTTCGGTCGCGGCCTGGCTCAGCCAGGGACCGCCGATCCATGGACAAGCCGTCCTCTCCCGCCCCTGCACGGGCGCCCCTACGGTCGAGGCTGCGGGCGCTCACCGGCCCGCCGTACCGAAGGAGCAAGACCCCCATGAAGATCACCGGCAACACGATCCTGATCACCGGCGGAACCTCGGGCATCGGCCTCGGTCTGGCCCTGCGCCTGCACGAGGCCGGCAACAAGGTGATCGTCGCCGGCCGGCGCAAGGAGCTCCTCGACGAGATCACGGCCGAGCACCCGGGCATCGACGCGCTCGTCCTCGACATCGCCGACGCCGACTCGATCGCCCGGGCCCGCGAGACCGTGGCGGCGAGCCACCCGGATATGAACGTCCTCGTCAACAACGCCGGCATCATGCTGCGCGAGAACCTCCTCGACCCGGCCGAACTCACGGTCGCCGAGGACCACGTCACCGTCAACCTGCTCGGCACGATCCGGATGACGTACGCCTTCCTGCCGCTGCTGGTGGGCAAGGACGACGCGGTCGTCATGAACGTCACCTCGGCGCTGGCGTTCGTCCCGTATCAGAGCACCCCGACCTACAGCGCGACCAAGGCCGCGCTGCACTCCTTCTCCGAGAGCCTGCGCATCCAGCTCGCCAGTGCTGACGCGGGCGTCCAGGTGATTGAGGTGGTCCCGCCGGGCGTGCGCACGACGCTGCTGGGCCAGGAGGACAGCGAACACGCCATGCCGTTGGACGACTTCCTCACCGAGGCTCTCGACCTGCTGCGCGAGAAGCCCGACGCGAAGGAGATCGTTGTCGAGCGCGCGAGGTTCATCCGCGACGCGGTGGCCACAGGCTCCTACGACGATGTCCTCGCCATGATCGCCAGCAGCTGACCGACCTGTAGTGACCGACGCGGAACAACAGCAAGCGGGCAGGTCCTGTTGGGCCACATCATGGACGAACGCGAGCTGGAACGCCCCGGGGGAGGGCCTCACCGAAGGCGCGGAACGGTGAGGGAGCATCTTCGGCGTCGCCACACTCGTCGCACGGCCGGCGCCCCGGCTCCGTCCTGAGTGCCGTCGGGAAGGCGAGCGCCTGGCCGACACGGCGCACATCGTCGTCCGCCGGCCCGGCCGCGAGGTCCGCGGCCGTTCCCAAAGCGTCGGGCGCCGTCGACGGGGGACCGTCGCCGCAGGCCGCCTCCCATACCGGTGGCCTGCGGCGTGCCGCCGACGGCCAGCGCATTTCCCAGTGGGTCATGCAGGTCAAGGGCTCAACGGGTCTTCCTGCCGCGAGCGGCCTCGGCATCGGCCTCACTCATGGGCGGCTTGGCGCGGGTGGGAGAGGAGTGCTCAGCCATGGATTGGCGGTCTCTGGATAGGCGGCCGGGATACGGCGAGGATGGGCGGCATGGACAAGAAGGAACTGGCGGAATTCCTGCGCCACCGACGTGAGACGCTGCGGCCCCGCGACGTCGGACTGGTCGAGGGGCCGCGCAGGCGTACCCAGGGACTGCGCCGCGAGGAGGTCGCGCAGCTCGCCGGCATGTCCACCGACTACTACGCCCGGCTGGAACAGCAGCGTGCCCCGCAACCTTCCGTCCAGATCACCACGGCGCTGGCCCGGGCGCTGCGGCTGACCCTGGACGAACGCGACCATCTCTTCGTCCTCATCGGCCACAACGCTCCGGCCCGCTTCCAGCGCTCCGAGCATGTCAGCCCGCCGCTGATGCGGGTCCTGGACCGTCTGGACGACTCCCCGGCCATGGTGCAGACCGATCTGTTCGACACTCTCGCGATGAACCCCTTGGCCGTGGCGCTGCTCGGCGACCAGACCCGCCGCACCGGTCTGGCCCGCAGCGGGTACTACCGCTGGTTCATGGACCCGGCCGAACGTTTGATGGTTCCCGAGAAGACCCACGAACGCCACGGCCGTGCCCAGGCAGCGCGCCTGCGGGCCGCGCTGACAGCCGGCAGCGACACCCCCCGAGCCGCCCGGATCCTCGCCGACCTCCAGGAACACAGCCCCGAGTTCGTCCGCATGTGGGAACTTCAGGAGGTCGCACAGACCTACGACGACTGCAAGACCATCCTTCATCCCGAACTCGGCCGCATCGACGTCGACGCTCAGGTCCTGTTCACCGAGAACCGTGCCCAGAGCCTGGTGGTGCTGACCACTCGCCCCGGCACCGAGAGCCACAGCAAACTCGAACTGCTCTCCGTCATCGGACACCAGCAGCTCACCCTCTGACGTCCTGGACCGGGTACCGGGCCGGGCTCGGCGCGGGAGGGGCCGGACAAGGGCACGCTGGAACGGTGCAGGCCCGCACCTGCGATCTACGGCCAAATATGTTGGCCCCCCTGCGATGTCCGGGCTCCGCGCTCAGGCCGCCGGTTTGACCGGACGCTGCCTCCGTTTTACTCTCGACTAAGTACGGAGGCAGCATCCGTTTTGATGCGGCCGCAGGATCACGAGAGGCAGGAGGGGCTCATGAGCGCCGGTGAACAGCGGGGACGCAGGCCCCGCGCGGATGTTCAGCGCAACCGCGCTGCCCTCTTGGAGACCGCGCAGCGTCACTTCCTGCAGCACGGGGTCGGCACTTCCCTCGAGGCGGTGGCCAAGGAGGCGGGCGTCGGGCCCGGCACCCTGTACCGGCACTTCCCCACCCGGGAGGCACTGCTGGCGGCCGTGCTGCAGACACGCTCCGAGGAGCTGGTGACCCGCCAGGCGGACATCGAGCAGCTCGGCGACCCGGCTGAGGCGCTGGAGCAGTGGCTGCGGGCGATGGAGGAGTACTTCAGCGCCTTCAGCGGGCTGCCGGACCCGCTCATGGCCGCGGCCCGGGCGCAGGGGCCAGACAACCCGCTCACCATTCCCTGCGACATCCTCATCACCGCCACCGACCAGTACGTGCGAGCCGCACAGCTCGCGGGGCACGTGCGCGCGTCGGTGCGGGGCAACGACCTATTCCTCGCCGCCTGCTCCATCGCCTGGATCAAAGGCAACGGCGCCGAAAAGGAGTCGCTCGACCGGCTCCGCATGCTCATCGCGAGCGGCTACCGCCAACAGGACACCCAGGCGTAAACCGCCGGGCACCCCCCCCCGGCCCCCGCAACGCCAGGCGGCACCACGAACCGGCCATCACATCGCGCTGCCCTCAGGGGTAGCGCAACCTCTGGAGGAACAAATCATGAAAATTTCTGTCATAGGTGCCGGCGCCATCGGCGGGAACCTCGCTGCCAAGCTCAGAACGGCCGGTCACGACGTCCAGGTGGCCGACGCCCGCGGCCCCGAGGCCGTCCGGGCGGAGGTGCTGGAGTCCGGGGCCCGCGCGGTGGAGCTCTCCGACGCCACCGTCCAGGGCAGGGACGTCATCGTCCTGTCGATCCCGTTCGGGGTGGCGGGCCAGCTGGCGAACCTGTTCGCGTCGGTGCCCGACGAGACGGTGGTCATCGACACTTCGAACTACTACCCCGGCATGCTCAGCGAGCCGATCGAGGCAGTGGACAGCGGCCAGGTGGAGAGCGTATACACCGCCGAGCTGCTGGGCCGCCCCGTGGTCAAAGCGTGGAACGCCGCGCTGGCCGAAACCCAGCGGACCAAGGGTGTTCCGGCGGGAACGCCCGGCCGCCTCGCCGTCCCCGTCGCCGGCGACTCCGAGGAGGCGCGGAAGGTGGCCATGAGCCTGGTGGACGACACCGGCTTCGACCCCTACGACGCCGGCACGCTGGCAGACTCCTGGCGCCAGCAGCCGAACAGCCCCGCCTACTGCACCGAACTGACCCTCGACGAACTGCCCGCAGCCCTGGCCGCGGCCGACCGCGCCAAGGACGCGGCCATCCGCGACAGCCTCCCGGAACGCATCGCCGCCCTCGGTACCAACCCCACCGTCGACGACGTCGTCGAAATGAACCGCGCCGCCCACCGCTGAGACACCCGACGCGGCACTCGTGCACCCAACGGCACGAGGGCGGCAGCACGGGGCGTCACGAACACACAAAGACGAAGACGAAGAGCGCACAGTCCCCCACGCGGCAGCCCCGGCACCCCGCTGCCTGCGAACATCCGCAAGCCTGCAGGTATCCGCAAGAGTGCAACTCGAAGGCGTCCTGCTGCAGTGGTTCACCCCCGACATGCTGGACCGGCTGCCTTTGAGCTCCGGCCTCGGCGACCTGATCCGACGGCACGCGGCCGAGCATCCCCCGGCCGGCAGCCCGCCGGACCGCATCCGTCCCCTGCACGAAGAGGCCCCGGAAGGAACCGAGCTCCACATCGTCGATGTCCACCTTCATCTCCAGGACGAACAGGGCCGGATCCTTCTCGGACTGCGCCACCCCGACTCGGCCTTCGCGCCGGACGAGTGGCACTTTTTGGCAGGTCACTGCGAGAGAGAAGATGCCATCAGTTGCCTGGTGCGCGAAGCCCAGGAGGAGGCCGGGCTGATCATCGAGCCCGGTGACGTCGAGCTCGTGCACGTGGTCCACCACGTCGGTTCACCGACGGCGCGGGCACGGATCGCGCTCGTCTTCCGGGCTCGGACCTGGGCTGGAACCCCGCAGCTCCTGGAGCCCGACCGGTGTGTGGCCTGGGAGTGGTTCAGCCCGCAGGCCCTTCCGGCACAGGTCGTGCCGTATACCCGCCAGGCGATCGAAGGCATCACCGCGGGCCGTCCTTACACCCAGACGGGCTGGTGAGGACCTGTGACGCTTCCACCGACACCCAGTACTTCCTGGCCTGAACACTTTCTCGCGCACCGCGCCGGCCACGACTGCCCGATGTGCACCAACGACTGGACGACTGACGACATCGGGTGGGGATTGGTGCTGCACCGTGGCGAAGTCTCGCAGTCCTACCTCTGGCGCTCCGGCCAGGTCCGGGGCTACTCCATCACCATCGTGACCGCGCGCCACGTCGCCGAGCCCACCGAACTCACCGGCGACGAGGCCGCCGCCTTCTGGCGCGACACCCTCACCCTGGGCCGAGCCCTTGAGAGGCACTACCAGCCGCTGAAGATGAACTACCTCCTGCTCGGAAACGCCATTCCCCCCCCCGCCCACCAGCATGTGGTTCCGCGACGCGAGGCGGGTGTGGACCCGGCGCCGGGCGGCCCCTTGCCGTTCGACGTGCTCGACTTCGGGCGCCAGGACGAGGACCAACTGCAGGCGGACGCCCGAGCACTGCGCCAACTGCTGGACGGCCCCGGCAAGCCTGAGGTGGGGCGATGAGCGCGCAGTCCGACGTCATGGTGGTGGCGGGAGTCCTGGCGCTGCACTACTGCATCGTCCCGACCGACGTCTGCGAGGGCCCGTCAGGGACCGCCACGTCCAACTATGTGGCCAGGGACGGCGACGGCCGCCGATGGTTCGTGAAGTCCTACCCGGAGCACGTTGGCCTGGACTCCGAAAGGCGCGCCCTGGAGCTGGCCGAATTCGCCGCGCTCGGCGAGGTCCCGGTGCCGGTGATGCGCCGCACCCTGGACGGCAATCTCATCGCCGTGGACGGCGGGATGGCGGTATCCGTCGCGGCGTTCGCCGAGGGCGCCGAGACAGCGGGAGACGGTCTGTACGGCGCACGGTGGGGCGCCGTCGGCGCGACCGTGGGCCAGCTGCACCGCACGCTCGCGCGGCATCCGGACGGGCCGCCGCGCCGCGCCCCGTCCGAGGAAATCTGCGACGTCCAGCGCGGCCGACAGCTCCTGGAACGGCTTCTCGCCCGCTATGCGAAGCAACCACCGAGTTTCCCGTTCGGCCCGTGGGCGAGAGACACCGCCCAACAACGACTGGACGAACTCCCCGCCACGACAACCATGCTCGAAACACTCCCGGCGACCCTCGCCACGCAGATCGTCCACGGCGACCTGTCCTCCCTCAATCTGATACTGAGAGGCGAGAGCGTCGCCGCGGTCATCGACTTCCGGCCGCCGGCGCACCGCAGCCCGATGTGGGAGCTGGGACGCATCGTGCTCGATCCGCGCACCGTCCTGGGCGCCCCAGACTGGCCCGCAGGGCTGGCCACGGCCGTCGCCGCGTACCAGGAGACCAACCCGGCCATGCCGGTCGAGGACCTCCTGACGGTGCCCCGGGCGGCGGCCGGATACCTGGCCGGCTCGGGGTACCCGCTCTCGGAACCGCTGGACGACCCACCCGCGGTCACCCCTGAACTGGAGGCGTACGGGCGGCCCGCCACGAGGCCCTGGGTGTGCTGTGCGCCCGCCTGGACGAGGCGGAGGAGGTGCTCTGTGACCCGCTCTGCTGACTCTCCCGCTCAGCTCCAGCCATCGCTGTGGCGGCACCGAAACTTCCGAACGTTCCTGATCGGGCAGAGCGACGCCAGCGTGACCGGCAGCTCGATCAGCTCGATGGTGATCCCGGTAATCGCCGTCCTGGAGCTGCACGCCACCACCTCTCAAGTGGCCTGGCTGGCGTTCCTGGGACTGCTGCCACCCGCGGTGCTCGCCCTGCACGCAGGGGCACTCGCCGACCGCCACTCCAAGCAACGCCAAATGATCATCGGGGATCTGGTCAGTGCTGGGGCTCGGCGCCTTGGGCGCGGCCGCCGGCGCGCTCCTCGCCCCTGCCCTTGCGCGGCGGATCGGGCCCGGGCCGATGATGCTGGCCGCGCTCGGGATCACGCCGGTGACCCAGATTCCGCTGCTGCTCGCCTCTCCCGGCCTTGGCTGGCAGATCGTGATCGGTGCGGCGCTGTTCGTGCAGTTGGCGTGCGCCGGGGCGGCGGGCACCACCCAGCGGTCGATCCGTCAGATCATCACCGATTCCCGCATGCAGGCGCGGATGCAGGCGGTGAGCACGTGGCTGACGGCGGGCGCCCGGCCGGTCTGTAGGTTCCGCGATTCCGTGGACATTTCCGCGTGATCATGGACAACGGTAACGTTCAGTAGCGGTCAGTTGATGACGGTTAACGATCCTCCGGCTTGGGGCGGCGCGTTCTTTTTAGCGCCGCCGCCATCGAGCTGATCTTCCAGCGAGTCGGCCTTCCCCGCCGACCGCCTGAGCGTAGACCGCATCGTGGACGGGGACCGGCACAGCGCCGCCCCATCCGGCTGATGTTTCCCCCACTCCCCTTGCTGCACCCGTTGACAAGGAGCCGGGTGGTGCTGGCGCGGACGAGGTCGTCGATCGCGGTCAGCGGAGAAGCTTCCGCCGGAACGCGGGAATCGGCCATACGAGCCAAGGGTGACAGTCACCCGATTGGCCCGTCAGGAATCTTTCGCGCCGTCAGACTCTGGGAGGGAACGCGCCGGTGGGGCGCGGGTACGGACGAGACGGGGTGGGCGTGACCGAGCGCGGTAGGGCCGACCGTGCCGTTCCGGGGGGAGAGGGCTGGGCGTGACGGACCACGGCGTCCCGCACGCCCGCCCGGCGACGAAGGACCGGCCGGGCGGGCAACAGGACGGCGACGAGCTGCGGCAGGACGACAGGCCGGTGCGTGCGGTGCCGCGACACGTAGCCTGCGTCATGGACGGCAACGGCCGCTGGGCGCAGCGGCGTTCGCTTCCCCGGACGGCGGGCCACCGGGCTGCGGAGACGACGGTCATCGACATCATCGAGGCGGCCCGGGCCGCCGGTGTCGAGTGGCTCAGCCTGTACGCCTTCTCCACCGAGAACTGGAACCGCCCCGGCACAGAAGTCGACTATCTGATGCGCTTGGTCCGCCGAATCGTGCGGAAGCATGCGCCGTTGCTGCTGGCCCGTGGCATCCGCTGTCGCTTCCTCGGGGTCGCTGACCCGCGTATCCCCCGTGAACTGGCCCGAGACTTCGACGATCTGGCTGCGCTGACCGCCGACAACCGCGGGATGACGCTGACCGTGGCCTTCGACCACGGCGGCCGCCGGGACATCGTGGAGGCCGCAAGGTCGCTGATCCGCAGCAAGACCCCCGCTGATGAGGTGACCGAGCGGCTCTTCGGGGACCACCTGCCGTTCCCCGACACCCCCGACGTGGACCTCGTCATCCGCACCTCCGGCGAGCAGCGCATCTCCAACTTCATGCTCTGGCAGGTTGCCTACGCCGAGTGGGTCTTCCCCGAGGTGCTCTGGCCGGACTTCCGAGCCCCCGAGTTCCTCGCGTGCCTCCATACCTACCGGCGCCGCGACCGCCGCTTCGGCGGCGTGCCGCCCCAGACGAACGGAGACCCATCATGACCACCGAAACCACGGACACGGCCGACGAGGCACCCCTGTTCGGCCCGGAATCGCAGTTCAGCGCCTTCTTCGACGACCCCCGCTGGGCGTTGGCCATGATCCGCGCCACCGTGTTGGAAGCCGCTCACCCGCAGATCGGCGCTGCCCTCGTCGACAATTCCACCTTCGTCGCCCACCCCTGGCGCCGGCTGCGCAACACCTTCCTCAGTATGCGGCGCATGTTCGGCACCGACTTGGCGGAGCGTGAACGGGAAGCCGCCCGGCTCAACCGGCTGCACGCCCGCATGAGTGGCTCCGACTCCCGCGGCCGCGCCTACGACGCGATGGACCGCGCGACCCGGGCCTGGGTGGTCGCCACCCTCTTCGAGAGCGCCGTCACCATGTGCCGGCTGAGCGGCCAGCCGCTCGACCAGGACACTATGGAGCGGATGTACGCCGAATACCGCGCGTTCCTCGCCGCGCTCGACGGTGACGCCGCAGAACTCCCCGAGGACCTGAATGAATTCTGGCGATACTTCGACCGGGTCGTCGAAAACGAGCTCGAGAACACCGAAGCGGCCCGCGTCATCCTCTACCGGCTCTTCGACCACCTGCCCGCCCCGGCACTGCTCGACGGCGCGCCGACGCTGTGGGCGGCGGGCCGGGCCGTCGCCGGCCCGCTCCTCGGCGCGATCACCGTCGCCTCGCTCCCCGATTCATACCGACGCAGGGCAGGGCTGCCGGAGATGCCCGGTGGCCAGACCCTCATGCAGGGTGCCTACCTCGCCGCCGGGCTCGCCCGCTTCCTGCCCGAGGGCTGGATCAACGCCGAAAGCATCATCGAAGTCCTCTCCCTCTCGCCTGGCAGCGACGACCCCCGCGCCCGCACCGTGGCCGCCCTGCGCGCCCGCATGAAGCGGGCGTCGGCCCTGCTCCGTCTTCTCACACCACTGGGCGGCGACGCCGACCCCGGCCCGGACCCGGCGCCTTCCGCGCACTCGGGTGAGGGCCGACGTTCGGCGGGGGAGTTCTTCCGCCAGGTGCTGGACCAGACCGGCGACGGCCACCTCAACTGGCCTGACCTCGCCGCCATGGCCCGCGAACTGTCTACCCGCCTGGAGCTGGACGAGCCCGAGGAGACCCGGCTCTACGACGCCTTCGCCGCCTGGTGGCGCGAACTCCAGGCCGCCCTCGACACGGACGGCGACGGCCGCGTCAGCGCCGACGAGTACGCCGCCGCCACCCCCTCCCTCGCCGGACCCGCGCTCATCCGCGTCGCCGAGGTGCTCTTCGACGCCACCGACAAGGACGAAAGCGGGAGCATCGATGCCGATGAGTACCGGACCCTCTTCCGCACCGCCTTTCACCGCGACCTCAACCCCACCGACGGCGCCTACGGCCGGAGCACCTTCGTGGGTGACTTCCTCTCCTTCATGTCGGGCCGCCGCACGAGCACCCCGTACGACCCCCTTCTCGCCGACGCCTAACGAACTCGCGCACGTGGCGGCCACGGCTGCACGCTCCTGACTCCACGTCCGGACTTGCGGCTCAGGTACCCGCGAGACTTCCACGGCGGCTGGGCCTCGTCAACGCGCGCTTCTCGTTGGGATTTGGGGGGCCGGTCAGTTCCTGCCGCCGCGGGCACCTCAACGGGGCATCCTGCTCGTGATCAACACCCCCGAGCAGTGCTCACCGCACGCGGAATCCGACGTTTCCGCAGGACGCAGTGCTCACGGAACCGCGGTCCCTACACGGTCGGCGCGCTGCTCGCCGGCGCGCTGGGGACGTGGGTCGGTGTCCGGGCCGCCCTGGTCATCGGTGCCTTTCTGCTCACCGTGCCGCTCCTGGTCCTGGCCCTCTCTCTGCTGCGCGGCCTGCGGCAGATGCCCGGCGCCCCGTACGAGCGGGAGGAACCCGCGCCTGCCGAAGAACTCCCGCGCCCCCGCCCCCCGCCTCAGGTTCTGGCCCTTGGAGCGGCGGCCACCGCAGACATCCGCCGTGAGAGCTCGTTGGACGGAGGCGCCACATGACGGACCTGAGCACCGGGGACACCACGCGAAGGCCCGCTTCCCCAGCTGCCCACGCTCCAGCGACGCCCACCAATGCGGCCCCCTTGCACACGGAGACGGCAGGAGTCACCGGGTCCGCAGACAGCCGCGATGCCCGGGGTGATCGCGACGGTGCTGCGGCCCGGGCTGCGATGGTCGCCCGCCTGGAGGAGACCGGCGATCTGGCAGCCGGCCCGGTCCGCGACGCCCTCCTGACGCTGCCCCGCGAGGTGCTGATGCCACAGGCCTACGTACGTCGCAGTGCGCCGGAAGAGGAGCCGCCGCGATGGGACCTGCTGGACTGGTCGGCGCCGCAGGATCGCCCCGAGCTGCTCGGGCTGTTGTACTGCGGGGCCAGTGTGCTCGTCCAGCACGACGGGGAGCCGTTGCTGGGCCGGGCGCGCGGGACGCGGTCGGGGGCGTCGATCACGTCGATGTCGACGGTGATGGGTCTGACCGCCTCGCTGCTGGAGGAGCTGGATCTGCGTCCGGGTCTGCGGGTGCTGGACGTCGGGACGGGCACGGGGGTGACCGTCGCGGTGGCCTGCCAGGTCTGCGGTGACCAGGGGGTGGTCTCCCTCGACCGGGACCGGCACCTCACCGACGCGGCCGCGGCCCGGCTGGCCGATCTCGGCTTCCGTCCGGAGGTGGTCTGCGGGCCAGGCGAACAGGGCGTTTCGGGGTGGGAGTTCGACCGGATCTTCGTGTCGTACACGGTGGAGCGCGTGCCGACGGCTCTGGTCGAACAGCTCGCTCCCGGGGGCAAGCTGCTGGCGCACGTGAGCAGCGCGTCCCCGTCGTGGCCCGGCCTCGCCGTCGTCGAGCGCACTGCCGACGGTCAGATCACGGCGGAGCTGCGGGCCGTGGAGTTCGCCCACCGTGCCGGGCACGGCGTGGCGCGGATCTGGCTCACGCAGGAGTTCCGGCAGCGCATGGCCACCGAGCCGGGCACATGGACCCAGCGGAGCATGCTGGCGCCGCCCGCGGACAGCGACCGCGGTTTCTGGCTGGTGGCCGACCATCTCCTCGGCGGTGGGCTGGTCAGGGACTTCGGCGCCGAGCACCTCGCGATCGGCGCGCCCGGCTGCGGATCCTGGATGCGCGCGGAGCCGGTGGGCCACCGGCGCTGGAGCGTCACCGTCATGGGGCCGCGGGACATCTGGAAAGAGATCCAGGACCTCGCCGACCGGTGGCGGGCCGCACGCTCCCCCGACCGCTACCGCCTCCTTTTCGACGCGGACGGTAGGCAGCGGGCCGCCTCCGCGTGCGGGCGCCTGTCCTGGCAACTACCCGCCACCCACCCGCTCGATGAGGGAGCCACTTCGTGACCTACCCCGACGGTCCCTTTCCGGGCCTCCCACCGGAGCAGGAGGGAATATTCGAGGCCGCGGCCTCGACCTACGCCCGCCACCGTCCAGGCTTGCCGGACGCGGCGGTGCGCCTGCTCGCCGACGCGCTGCGGAGCCGGCGGTCACCGGTGCTGCTCGACCTGGGCACCGGAACCGGGCAGGTGCCCTTCGCGCTCCTGTCGGCCGGCGCCGGCCTGACGCACATCGAAGCGGTCGACGTCAGCCCGCAAATGCTGCGTCAGGCCGGGCAAGCCCTCAATCCCGTGCTCGGCCGCTGCACCCTCACCCTGGTCCACGCGGCGGCCGACGCCTACGAGCCGCTCGCGACGCTGCCGGGCGAACCGGATTCCGGCCCGGACCTGATCACCTGCTGCCGGTCCTACCACTGGATGAACGGTGAGGCGGTCCTGGAGATGGCAGACCGGGTCGCCGCACCGGGTGCCACAGTGGCGATCATGGGTGACGGGAGCCTGTGGACCCACGACGCCGACTGGACCCGTGCGCTGCGCGAGTTGATCCAGCGCTACCTGGGCGCCGAGCGCTGGGCGGGCGCCCGCCGTACCTACGCCGAGCCCCGCCGCTCGTACGAGGAGGACCTTGCCGCCTCGGCGTTCAACGACGTCACCGAACACCATTTCCCCGTGACCCGCATCTGGGCGCCGCGGGCGGTACTCGGCTACCTGCGCACCACGTCCTTCGCCGGGGCTGACCTCTTCGCAGAGCGGCATCAGGCGTTCGAGAACGAGGCCCTCGCACTTCTCCACGCGCACGCGATGGATGGGTCTCTGGTCGAGGAGACGACGTTCGGGGTTCTGCTCGCCCGACGTCCGGAGGGAGCGCGATGAGCGGCGGGCAGCGGCACACCGAGCCGGTGGACGTCCACCTGACCCAGCATTGTCCGGTGCGGCCGGCCGATAGCTGGACTCCCAACTGGTCTGCCAGTGAGGAGAGTTGCTGACTGGTGTATTGACAGCCGCGGTCCGAGTGGAAGATCACCGGACTGGTGGGGCGACGTTGCCGGCAGGCGTTCGTCAGGGCATCGGCGACGAGATCGGTCCGCAAATGATCAGCCGTTGCCCAGCCGACCACGCGGCGGGAGGCGATGTCGATGACAGTGGCCAGGTAGAGCCAGCCCTCGTCCGTGGCGATGTAAGTGATGTCGCCGCACCAGCGGGTATTGAGCCCGCCCGGGTCGGGCTTGAAGTCGCGGACGATGAGATCGGGCCGCAGAACAGCCCGCGGATCGGGGACCGTCGTCAGGTGCCGCCGTCTGCGATGCCTGCCCTGCAGGCCGGCTGCCCGCATCAGCCGCGCGACCCGGCGCCGCCCGCACCCGGCACCCGCCCGCTTGAGCACGGCATGGACGCGCGGGGCACCGTAGGTTCCCCGCGATCGCGTGGGGACATCGGCGATCTGTGCCGCCAGCTCGGCGTCACGGACCGCGCGTGGACCGGGCGTGCCGGTGCGGCGGGCATAGAAGGCGGTCCGGGAGACCTTCAGCAGCTCACACGCCCGTTTCACGCTGTGACCTGCACGCTTCTCCGCCTCGATGAACGGGTGCACCGTCACCGGCTCTCCTTCGCGAAGAAAACCGTCGCACGCTTGAGGACCTCCACGTCCTCACGCAGCTGGCGGTTCTCCCGCCGCAGCGCGGCCAGTTCCTCGCGTTCACTGCTGGTCAGGCCGTCCCGCTCGCCCGCGGCCACCTCGGCCTGCTTCACCCAGTCGCGCACCGCGGTCTCGGTCAGATCGAAGTCCCTGGCGATCTGACCGACCGAACGGTCACCACGCCCGGCACAACTCGACGATCTCCGCCTTGAACTCCGGCGTGAACGAACGACGAGGCCGAGGCTTCTTCTTCCCCATGCTCTCCATGATGGACATCCTCCCGGGCCAGAACCCCTGATCTCAGATGTCCGTCAAAGCGGATCAAGCCCAGGGGTGGCGTGCCTGGCCGCGGGGAAGCCGTGTGCCCGGGCCCATCTGAGGACATCGCGGGCGGCGACTCCGACGCCCCAGCGGTCCGCCTGTTGGCCCTCTCGACTCCCGCTGAGATAGAGCGAGACGAAGGCCGCGGACGCCCCGCTGTGGCGGCGCGGCAGCTCCGCGAGCGACAGCAGGAGCAGGTACAGACGCAGCGGCGCCGCATGAGACGGGGTTCTTCCGCACCGACGCCCAGGAGATCGGCGACGTCGTCGGGCAGGTGCTCCAGCGCGGCGATCATGTGTTCCCGTTCGGGGCCTCGCCGGGGCTTGGACTCCTACACCAGAACGACGCGCTCGTCGTCCCGGGCACCCTCTGGGTGAAAATGGGCGGCAGGCCAATTGGCGACGGTGCCGAAGTTCTCCTGGGTCAAAGCGGTCAACAAGAGACAGAACGCGGTCGCGTCCGACCTGGTCAGACACAGGCTCGCAGCCAGGCGGCGAGAACCGCCGCCGCGCAGCACCGCGGCCGTGTAGTCACCCGAGCGTGGCATACGCGGCAAGTCGGCGGTCCGGTCGAACAGGTCCAGGAGCGCGCCCTCCTCCGCCTCATCCCGGCTGAGGCTCGGATCGCCACCTCGCCACCGTGCCAGAAGGCGGCGTCCGGACCCGATCCGCTCCCGAGCCAGGCGGACGTCCCTGCGCGCCGCCGTCATGATCGCCTGCCAGTCCTCGTCCTCATAGGCACCGGGGCTTACCTCCTCCGGCTTCTTCACACGGATGTCGAAGAGAGCCTGGAGTGCTTCCTCCGGCAGTTCCGGGTCGTCCCGCAGTGCGGCCCGCAGCCTCTTGAGAGCGGAATACTGTCGCGTGGGACGGTCGTCGTAATACTGCACGAACGCGCGGATGTGCACGTCGGCCAGCTCCCCCGGACTCACTGGCTGGGGCAGGAACCGGTTGAGAGCTCGCGCAAATCCTGCAGAGTCTCGAAGTGCCCGCCGGCCGCCCTGAGCCGCTTGACCGGGGTACGGGCCGGGCCGACGAGACGGCTGAAACACCTGGCCAGCCACTGCTGCAGCTCGGGCGCCACCTCGCAGGTGGAGAAGTCGTAGGCCTTGAACCGATCGCCGGACTCCTCCAAAAACCGCACCATCGTGCCGGATCCCTCCGGCACAATGCCGCGCTGCGGTGGCTCCTACGCGGCCGACGGCAGACTCGCTCGCCGTCCACCCCGGCTCATCGGGTAACCTCCACTGCCGTCAGGACGACCCCGGTGGCGGCAACGGCGGTCCGGACTTGAGCCTCCAGTGCCGTCTGCTCGTCCTCGTCGAGCAGTGCCATCAGGTAGTCGACGTGGAGCCCGGTGAATGGCGCCAGATAGTGATCGCGCGTCGTGTCCGGGTGGCTGTGACCCATCAAAATCGACAGGGCGTACCAGACGTCACCGAACTGGTCACGAAGGTCCTTGAGCTGCTCGTCGGTGTATCCGTCCAGATGCGGCTGCCACACCATGGACAGCACCAGGTACCAACGCAGGGCGAACGAGTGGCGGATGTCCCGTCTCTGGTGATCTGGTGATCTGGTCCCATTCGCTCGTCATCTCAGATGAACGGGTCCGGTGGTGCTGCTGTCGGTGGGGGCAAGCGATCGTCCTGGTCACGGCCTGCAACCGGGGCGACACCACTATCACTGCATCGATTCCAGAATGCGGTCGAGTGTCCGGCGTCCCATCCCGCTCATCGTCGGATTGCTCTCGACGTAGTACCAGACAACACCCATCGCCTGCTGGAACGCCCATGCTCTGCCGCGCTCCCACTCCAGATCGTCACAGTCCAGTGTCCGCCGGAGCACTTCCCGCGGCCCCTGCTGTAGCAGGTGCCAGGCACTGACCAGATCCAGCGCGGGGTCGGCCGGCCCGAAGCCGCCGGTGTCGAGTACGCCGCTGAGCCGGTCTCCCGCGACCAGTACATTGCCGGGAATCAGGTCACCATGGCTCATCACGTCGGCACCCGTGCGTGGCAATTCCCGGAAGTGGCTCCACGCCTGGCGCAGTCGGGGCACGTCGAGCAGCCCCTTACTCTCCTCGAAGCACTTCGCCATCCAATCGTCATGGCGAGCGAGAACGCCGCCACGACCCTCGCCGCTGAACAGCCGCCCCCGCGTCTCGGCGTCCCGCAGGGCAGCGATGAAGGCCGCAAGATCCTCGGCAAAAGCGTCCGAGCCGCTCGGGTCGGCATCAAAGGCGACCGTTCCCGGCACCCATGTCTGGACCGACCACGGCATGGGGTGACCCGCTCCGGGCTTTCCCAGGGCGGCGGGTTCCGGGGTGGGGAACCGGGACACCTGTGCCAGCTCCGCGCTCGCCTGGGCTTCCTGTTCCAGAACCGCCAGCGCCTCGGCGGCATCGGCCAGGCGCAGTGGGAAACGCGCAGAGAGGTCGTTCCCGATGCGGAAGATGGCGCTGACCGTCCCGGTCGACGACAGGGGTTGGATCGCCTTGCCGCTCCACTGAGGGAACTGTTCTTGGATCAAGGTCGCAACGATTTCGGTGGTCACGTCCACTTGGTCATCGTGCATGGTCATTCTCGCAGGCCCCTCCACCAGTCCCATTCGAATCGCCGGAAGCAGACCAGATCAACCGAGACGACAGCCAGTATTCATACGCCAGGGTCCAGATCAACTGAGATTTTCGGCCACCCTGGTGTCTCAACCGTTCTGGTCGCCCCAGGTCACAGCCGCGGCTTCGGACCAGATCACTTGCGACGGGACAAGAGACAGGCAACGCGCACACCGGGCACCGGGCACCGGGCACCGGTCTGACCCCACACGATCCCGCCCCGGATCAGTTCCAGGCTGCTCGTCACGGCCCGCTGATAGATGGCGTTGTAGCGCTGGATGCGCCGCCAGTGACGGCTGCGACACGTCGGACCGCAGTAGCGGCGGCGGGGGCCGGCATCACGGGGCAACGGTGAACGGCACTGCGCACACCGACGCAGGGGCGGCTTCCTGGGCACATCCGCCAGCGTCCTCCCGGAACCGTTCCGGGACGGCGTGAACGCACAAAACAGCCGCTTGCCCTACAACTTGCTCGTCAACTTGCCTCACCCGCCATGGCACAGGAAGCCGGTCAAGGGGTCTGACCTGCCGGTCAAGGGGCGCGCCGAGAGCGGCCGGGACGCCGACTACTTCTGTACAAGGGGGTCCCGCACGCCGTACGGCCCCGGTCCCCGCCGTCCCAGCGCCTCTTCGCAGGGTCTGCGATTCCGTGGTCGGGCCGGCCGTGGTCGGGCTCATGGGCGGCCCAACCACGGCCCCCACCATGGTGGTCACGGCGCCAGAGGCCCGCGGCGGATCGTGGAAGACGCCGGCCTCCCGTACGAGAGCCTGTCCGAGGACATCGCCGAAGCGATCGGCCACCAGGAGTCCGGCAGCTGGAGGCCGCGCTGGAGGACCGGGTCGTCGGACAGGACCGGCTGGTCGACGCGGGCCGACAGCTCCGCCCGGTAAACGGTGCCGTTTTCGACGGCGTCGTGGACAGCCAGGAAACATCGGCTGGTGCGGGCAGGTTCAGCTCGTACCCGGGGCAAACCACTCCGGTGAGGGCGCCGGTGAGCGATCCGCTGATCCCACACCTCACGGACTCGCGCCGCCCGGTCCATGTACTGCTGCCGTAGGGCGACGCGGTCGGTGTCGGCGCCCGCCACCTTCTCCAGCGTTCCGGTGAGGTCCTGCCACCCGTGGGGCCTGCACGGCAACAACTACTCTGTGGTGGAACGTCAAGCAGCCGCGTTCCTGACCCTGACACTCCGCAATGGGCAGGAAGCCCGGCAGGATGCCCGGGCAGGGTTCCCTACCGATGACCTTGAGGAAGACGAAGCCGCCGACCTCTGCACGACCCTGGTGGAGCACATCGCCCAGGCCGCCGACGAAGACGGCCCCCGCATGGTGTGGATGGCTCGCGATGAGGACGTCAAGGGTGTGCTGTGGAAGCACGGCCCCCTGATCGATCGCAGCGCCCGCTGATCATGCCCAGAGGCGCGTCCTGCCCGGTCCTCCCGAGTGGAGGGTCGGGCCCGACGGGCGTGCGAGCGCCCGGCTCAGCGGGTCTCGATGTTGCCCTGCGGGCGCACAACCCTGGTGCCGGTAGGAGTCGTGTCGTTCCACTTGCCGGTCCCGATCACGTCGGGTCGGTGTAGATGTCGACGATGTCGGGCTGCGGCGCCGGGGCGGGGGCAGGGATTGAGAGCCTAGAAGCGGGTTCGGTCCGGCGGCTGCATACGGTGGGAGCCGTGACCACGCCATCCGACGACGAAGCCGGCCCCGTACCGGTACGGGTCGTGCTGCCCGCCGATCCTGTGCTCGGGACCGAGCAGCAGGAAGTCGTGGCGCGGCTGTGAAGACGGCGGCAGACGGAGACGGGCTGGCTGTACCTGGTAGGGCTGCCGTCGTTCCGAGATTGCGAGGACGGCGGTGTGGAGGCGGCGGAGTACCGGGTGTGGGTGCTCGCTCCCGACCACGTACGGCCGGTCGGCGGCGTCGACTACGAGCAGGTCGTCACCGAGAAGCTGAAGCGGTCACCGCAGTCGGTGGTCCGTGAAGTCCTCGGGGAGCACCGGCCTTCGGGGTGGGTGCTGGCGAAGGTGCGCGAGGGCCGCGGCCCGGCCCGCTCCGTCCTGCACGCACCGGACTGCGAGGAAGCACCGGCGGGTGCGCCGCTGCTCGATGTGGACCGCGCCCTGGACGCGGCAGAGCACCCGGGCACCCGGCTGTGCACGCTGTGCGGAGCCGCCCAGGTTCCATAGCGACAAGGCTGTTGTAGGAGGCGGGTGTTCACTCGCCGCGACGCCGGTGCAGAAGTGCTCCCCACCCGCAGGCCGCCGGCCACGGAGCAAGAGGGCATGAACGAGCGGGGTCGGCCGGATCCGGCGGGCGCCGGGTGAGAAGACGATCACTCTCCAGGAAGGACACGCCGACGGACGGAAGGCGCTCAGACACCGAAGACTGACGGGCCGACCCCGCCACAGATCATGCTGATGCATATCTGTCGTTGTTGCAAGCTCTTCGCAATAGAGGCATAGGCTGTCCCAGGACGATCACTCACCCGGAAAGGGGACGTGCCTGATGGGCACCTACGCGCTTCCCGACCTGCCCTACGACTACGCCGCGCTGGAGCCGGCCATCACCGGGCAGATCCTGGAACTGCACCACGCCAAACACCACGCCGCCTACGTCAAGGGCGCCAACGACACCCTGGAGCAGCTCGCCGAGGCCCGTGAGAAGGACCAGATCACGCCCACCGGTCTGGTCGGGCTGGAGAAGACCTTCGCCTTCAACCTCTCTGGGCACGTCCTGCACTCGATCTTCTGGCAGAACCTCTCCCCGGACGGCGGCGACCGCCCCGACGGCGCCCTCGGCAACGCCATCGACGAACACTTCGGCGGCTTCGAGCAGTTCAAGAAACAGCTCACGACGGCGACCGCGTCCGTCCAGGGGTCCGGCTGGGGCGTCCTGGCCTGGGAACCGCTCGGCAAGCGCCTGATCGTGGAACAGGTCTACGACCACCACGGCAACGTCGGCCAGGGCACCACCCCGCTCCTGGTCTTTGACGCCTGGGAGCACGCCTACTACCTGCAATACAAGAACGTTCGCCCCGACTACGTCACCAAGCTGTGGGACCTGGTCAGTTGGGAAGACGTCGCCGCCCGTTACACCACGGCAACCGGCGCCTGAGCCAACACCGGCACGCCACACCCGGCGGGCCGGGAAGCCACGGCGGCTTCCCGGCCCGTCCAGTCATTCCCATGACCGCTCATCACTGCCCGCAGCTGTTTCTTCCTGGAGTTCTTCTGGTGTGGTCCTGGCCTGCGAGGACCACACCCTCATGAAGGCAGTCCACAACAGGCAAAGGAAGCGAGATAGCGCAGGAGCTGACGCCTCTGCTCCACGACTTCGACCACATCACCGACTCCGCCCCCGACGACTCCTGACCCCGGCCGCCGCACCGTCGGCGGCGCTGGTGCGCCGGCCCCGCCCGGCGCGCAACAGCTGCGAGGGATCTTTTCGTAAGTTCGGTGAGTGTGCTGGCCGTGTGGGTGGGAGGCTGTCGGGGTGGCATATCAACCCTCTCCTTCGGTTGCCGGCTCCTCCCTTCCTCCTTTGTCGCGGCCTCAGTTGGCGGAGGCGCGTCGTGTTCGGGCAGTCGAGCTGTTCGAGGGCGGCGTCTCGCATGCGGAGATCGCGAGGGCGGTGGGGGTGTGTGCCGAGAGTGTGCGGCGTTGGCGGCGAGTGTGGGAGCAAGACGGTGCTTCGGGCCTGCGGAGGCGGGCAGCCACCGGACGCCCACCCAAGCTGGACGAGCTGAACCCGGTGGAACTGCTGTGGTCCTCACTCAAGAAGCGTGAACTCGCCAACCTCGCCGGCGACCACCTCGCCGATGTCGCCGACACCACCGAGCAAGGCATCCACCGCATCAACGCCAACCCCCGACTGCCATGGTCATTCCTCGCCCATACCGGCCTGACCATCCACCCACCACACCCACCGAACTTACGAAAAGATCAGTAGGGCGTGTTCCGAAAGTTACTGACCTGCCGAGTTGGTGGCTTGTGTGTCGCTGTGACTGCTACGGCGTTGGCGCCGACGATGACGAAGACGGCCGTCCACGCAGCCGCATCGAGGTGCTGGTGGAGCACGATGAGACCAACCAGGGTGGCGAAGACTGGGTTGACGCTCATGAATACGCCGAAAAAGTGTGCTGGGACACGTCGCAGCGCAAGGAGATCGGCGAGGAACGGCACCGCCGAGGACAGCACTCCGGCTGCCAGCGCGCAGGCGAGGGCGGCGGGGGACGGGGGATGCTGCCAGAGCACCAGTACACCAACGGGGAGATAGAGCGCGCCGGAAACGGCCGCCGCGGCGGCCGAGCCCTCCAGCCCAGGCAAGCGCTCTCCTACGGTGCGGTTGAGCAGGATGTAGCAGCCCCAACACACCGCGGCCAGCAGCGCCAGGCCGATGCCTAGGTAGTCAGTGGACGGGGAAGGGCGGGTGAGTACGACGACGGCGGCTGCGGCCGCCGTCGCGCACAAGGCATCGATCCATCTACGGGAGCCGGCCAGCGCCACGGCCAGCGGTCCGCAGAACTCCAGCGTGACGGCCAGGCCAAGTCCGATGCGGCCGATGGCCATGTACAGAGACAGGTTCATCACGGCGAACACCAGCGCCAGCGCCAGCACCGGCCGCCACTGCGCCGCAGTGAACGAACGCGGGCGCGGCCTGCCGGCTGCCCACAACACTCCGGCTGCCACCCACTGGCGGATCGCGACCACTCCGGCCGGACCGATGACCGGGAAAGCCAGCGCCGCCACTGATGCTCCGACCTGATTGGACAGACCGCTGCCCAGCATCAGCGCCACCCCGGCCCGACGGCTCTCGCCCCCGCCCGATGCCCCGCCGTCGGCCGCAACGGCGCAGACGGTGTCCTGTGAGGTTTCCATGCCCTTACCGTGTGCTCCCACCGGAAATACACAAAATGCATTCTCCGCACTATCGATACGCTGAACGTATGGATAGGCGCCGAGGAAACGATGACGGGCTGGAACTCAAGCACCTGCGCTGTCTGGTCGCCATCATCGACACCGGCAGTTTCACGGACGCGGCCGTGGAGCTGGGCGTCTCGCAGGCCGCCGTCTCCCGCACCCTGCTCGCCCTGGAGAAGGTCCTGGGCGTGCGGCTGCTACACCGCACCAGCCGCACGGTCGAGCCCACTACGGCGGGCGTACAGGTCCTTGCCCGCGCCCGCCTGCTGCTGGCCGCCGCCGACGAGCTCGTCGCCGAAGCCACCACCGGCCACAGCCGTCTCCACATCGGCCATGCCTGGTCTGCCTTCGGCAACCACACCACCGAGTTCCAACGCCGCTGGCATCACGACCACCCCGAGACCGAACTCCGGCTCGTCCGCCACAACTCCTCCACCGGCGGCCTCGCCGAAGGGCTGTGCGACCTCGCGATCATCCGCAGCGCCCTCGACCTCAAGCCCTGGTCGCACGCTCTCGTCGGCTACGAGCAGCGCTATGTGGCTCTCGCTTCCGACGACCTGTGGGCCCGCCGTCGCAGCGTCCGCCTGGACGAAGTCGCCACCCGCACTCTCGCCCTCGACCGGCGCACCGGCACCACCACCTTGAACCTGTGGCCCGAAGACGAACGGCCCGCTGTCGAGCACACCCACGACATCGACGACTGGCTCGCCGCCATCGCCTCCGGCCGCTGCGTCGGCGTCACCCCTCGGGCCACCGCCGCCCAGTACCGCCGCGACGGCATCACCTACCGGCCTCTGCGCGACGCCGCACCCGTCCCCGTCCACCTCATCTGGCGCCGACAGGATTACCATCCGGCCACCCATGCCGCCGTCGCCCTTGCCATCGACCTCTATCGCAAGAACCGGCGTACTCACACCGAGCAGCGGTGATCGGGTGACGCAGCTTCGCGTCAACCAGAGGTCTCCCACCCGGAAAGCAGGCGACCCGACACCAAATTCGAGCGGTAAGGAGCAGCCCCTGCCTGAGGGCTGCAGCCAGGGGCTCTGCGAGGAACTCGAAGGCGCCACCCAGCATCGCCCTTGCTCTCCGAGCAGGCGGGATCTGAGAGGCCAAGATCGACTCGCGGGAGCAAGACCACCACCCAGTCAAGATGTGCGTTGCGTGAACGTGCGAGATACCTTGAGGCGCTTTGGGTCGAAGGCGTCGGTTGCGCCGGCACCGCGGTTGCCCGGGCCGTCGTTCCACCCGAGTATCTTGCGAGCCACCCCCTTTACACGGGGGTGGCTGGGCTTGAGTGCGATCGCAAAGTGGGAGTCCTTCGGCGTCTTGAAGTCACCGCCCCAGGCCACGACGCCATCAAGTTCAGCGAGGATGTCGCGGACGACGACAAGTTCGTTCAAATACAGGTTGCCCTTCGCGCCGACCGGATACGCGACGGGCCGGATTGCTATCGCGCTTCCGGACAGGTAGTTCGACTCGTATGCCTCGGCCACCTCACGGTTGATGGTCCAACCGTGAACGTCACCGGCCCGCAGGGAGTCGATCTCGTAGTGGAATCTTCGGGCCACGTGCAGCAGGATCGTGGCCGCGTCGTCCTTAGCGAGTGAGACCTTCCGGCCGCTGCCCTCAATGGTGAATGCTGTTGCCTCGTCCAGGACGGACCAGCCGTTCTTCGACGTTGCGCTCTTCCACGTGGGAGTGTCGGCGGAAGCCACTGCGGTTCCGCTGAGGTTGACGAGTGTTGCGGCTGCCGCAGCGCCGGACGTGGCGCCGATGAACCGGCGTCGTGACAGACCAGTCTGGGTCATGACTGACTTTTTTTTCGGGGCAAGCGAGTGAGGTGCGTGATGCCGAACTTTATGAGGACGGCAATGGCGACGGTGGAGATGACGGCACACACCACAAGGGACGGATTGACCCATGCGGGAACCAGATCGAAGTGTGCATTGCACCTGTTGTGCAGTGGGAAGAACTTCTGAAACTCCGCAGCATGCGCATCCCTGTACACCCTGTCGTAGTGCACGTGATGGACGAACTGACACGTTTCGCGGACATCGAGCCCTGTTCTGAACACGCCCCAGATCCACGCCAAGAGGCCCGCGAAGAGAGAGACAGAGCACACGCGTGCCCACCACAGCGGGCGCCGCCATGATCGGTCTCGAAGTCCGGTCACGATGCGGAAGACATTCCATAGGTTCCACACCAACCAGACGACGAGGATCACTGCGGCGATGAGGGCTCCGGCTTGCTTCATTCCGTAGTTCTATCCGTCGTCACTGGGCGGCGCGTGAGCGGGCTGCCTGGAGGTACTTTTCGTGGTTTGCCTGGTACAGAGACAGCTTGGTGGTCTCCGTTCCCATGCGGGCCAGCAGTGCGTCAACGAAGCCCTGCTCGAAGTTGCTGAGCTTGTCACCGCCACCGGGGAGGTTTTGGTAGTCGCTCGGAGACACCACGTCGGCGAGGGTCATGAGTTGGAGCTATGCGGCGGATAGCGTCGCGTCCACCGCGGTCAAGGCGTTGTGCGCGGAAGTCTTGCAGTCGGTGGCGTTGCCCCACCTGTTGGTGAAGTAGTCGTTGAAACGTTTGAGGCCGCCGCCGCCGTTGTAGTGGTCTCTCACAGCATCGACGATGGTCTTGCCGCCATTTACGGCCCGAGCGATAAGGTATCCGTCGGCGTCCTCGATGAGATCGTTGAATCCGAACGATGAATTGACTCCGGGTACCGCAAGTTTGGCGTGAGTGAACTGCAGCGGATCGGCATACTCCTCCTCGGAGTTGCGCCAATCGGCCCAGAACGTCATCAAGTCGCCTGCCCAACCGCCGACATCGCCCCCGTTGGCCGATTTCTTGTTGTCCGGCTGCGCCGTCAGGAGGTGGGCGTTGGCCGTGGCCATCATGTGCTCGGCGCCGTCGCCCGGTCCTTCCACGAGGAGCACCGAGGTGGCGAAGAACGCCGTACCCGGCCTCGCCCAGCGCTTGCCTGCTCTGCACGTCAGGCCCCCTGGCTTCGGCCATGTGCGAGGCGCAATCAGTGGCCGTGCGGAGGAACCCCGGCCGACGCACGGCTGGGGTTCCTCGACGCGATGAGCATCCGTCAACGATCAGCGTTGCAGGGTGAGGACGCCCGGCCGCCACGGCAGTTGGTCGTAGGGACCGCTCGCGCTCGGGGACTTGCCCTGGTAGAGGAACTGCAGGTTGCAGGGGTCGATGGTCTTGGTCTGGTCGGGGTTGTTGCGGACCAGGTCACCGTGGCTGATGTCGTTGGTCCAGGTGGCACCGATGTTGGCCTTGCCCGCGAAGGGGTTGCTCTCGGTGGCGGCCTGCGGGGTCCACGAACCGTTCAGGCTGGAGGCCGTGAACGAGCGGAAGAAGCGCTGCTCGTTCGCACCCCGAGCCTCGACGATCATCAGGTACTGGTTCTGGCCCTGGACCTTGTAGACCTCCGGTGCTTCGAACAGGTTCTTCACCGTGTCGCTCATGACCGTCGTGTACGACGAGCCGAAGCTGCCGGGGAAGTTCCCGATTGGCATGCTCGCCCGGTAGATCTTGCCGTTGTCACCAGCGAAGAACAGGTACATGTTCTGGTCGTCGGCGATCAGGGTCTGGTCGATCGGGGCGGCCCCAGAGATGCTGCCGGTGAACAGGGGCTGGGGTGCGGACCAGCCGTTGGGGTTGGTGGGGTCGCTCGATGTGCGGTAGATGAAGGGCCACGCGCCCCACTGGTACGCCAGCACCCAGATGTTCTTGGGTGCGAAGTAGAACAGCGTGGGCGCCACCGCGGCCTGGCTCATGCCGGTCTGGCCGGCCGACGCCATGTCGGACCAGTTCGTGAAGGGACTGAACGCCATCGAGCCGTACGACGATCCCGACACGTTCGACGCGTAGACCAGGTGCTTGCCGTTGTAGACCACGTTGGTGAAGTCCTTCAGGGCGGCCCGCCCGTTCGCCGGCTGGGCCAACGCTCCCGTCGACGTCCATCGGTATGACGACGACAGAGCGCAGTTGCCGCCGCCCGGCGGGGTTGTCCCGGACAGGCCGGTCCACTTCTGGTTGCTGCCGCCGTTGCACGTCCAGATCTCCACCGCCGTGCCGTTGGCCGTACCGGAGCCCGTGACGTCGAGGCACAGTCCGGACTCCACGCCGACGATCGTGCCGTCGGAGCTCACCCGCCACTGCTGGTTCGCACCCCCGCTGCAGGTCCAGATCTGCACGCGGGTACCGGCAGCAGTGGCGTGGCCCGGAACATCGAGGCACTTGTTGCCGAACACGGTCAACTGGTTGTTGTCCGTCGCCGTCCACTGCTGGTTGGTCCCGCCCGAGCAGTCCCATATCTGAACGTACGTACCGTCGGTCTGGCTGGAGTTCGGCACATCGAGACATCGGCCGGCGCCGACACCGCGCAAGGCGCCGCTGGTGGCCGCCTGAGCCGGGTTGGCGACGAGCATCGCCGCCAACGCGACCAGGACCGCGATCACAGCGGCGAGCACCACGGACACACGTCCGCGGTCGAAACTGCGTCTGCGCATGGGAACCTCGTTGTCCTCGAGTGAGCGGTTCCGGCTGCCCTCGCGAAGGCCGGCCGGACTGTCGAGATGGTGCGGTTTGTAGCGGTCCGCGGCACCCGGGCGGCGGCGAAGGGCCAGTGGCGGCCGTCGACGCACGGTTGCGACGGCAGGCTTGATGAGGCCATGACAGATGCATCGTGCGACATACCCTTCGCGACTCAAGCATGAGCGGCAGGCGTGTGCGGTGACGTCCTGCCGTGCGGGTGCAGCGGCCCTCTCGTTCGTCATACCGAACAACAGTCGAACTACCGGCAATCTGGATGATAGGGAACCGCAGAGCGGCGTCAAGACATCTCGCATGATGCGTCGAGAATTCCGAAACATTCGATGCAGTGAGGGAGTGCACGAGAGTCTTCCGCGGGCCTCGAACCGAACCGCCCGGATCCGACAGGCCGGTGCTGACCGACGCGACCGGCTCCACCGGCGGGCTCACCATCCCCACCCAGTACCGGGGTAACCGGCTGGCGACCATGGAGGCCACCTACGCCGACGGCTCCAACGCCGGGCCCGTCAACTGGAGTCCCTACCAGGAGGTCAACGTGTCCTTCACCTTCAGCCCGGACTACTCCGGCAACGGGCTCCTGCTCACCTCCGACTTCCTCAACGCGCTCCGGAACAACGCGCAGGCCTCGCTCGTCTTCCACTTCTGGAGCGGCGCCACCGTGACCTACCGCGTGATCAAGAACGCCGGCGCGGTGACCGGCACCGTCGTCTGACCGGACCGGCCCCGGATGCCGTCCACGAACCCGGGGTCAGCCCGACTGCGTCACGTCGACCAGCGAGGGTCCGGACGTGTGGGATGCGGTGAGAAGCGCGCCGCGGACTGCCGAGGACGCCGCCCGTCCGACGTAGCGATCGCGGTCCGGAGGCCAGGCATCACGGTCTTGGTGGATGAGCAGGGAAACCGCCCCGTGCACGCCGGCACACAACACCCTGGCGGTCTCGGTCCTACTCGTCACCGGAACCCCGGCGTCAACACACGCTGCGACCTTGTCCCGGAAATAGCGGAAGCATTCGTCCTCGTTCCGGCGGCTGGCCTCTGCGTCCTCCCCCGTCATCACGAGCCGTTACTGGGACGGATGACGAAGTCCGAACGCGATGTAGGCGACGCAGATCTCGTATAGCGCCGTCACGGGATCCGGGATGTCCCGCGACACTGCTTCCAACTCGCTGAACAGGGAGCTCCATACCCGCAGGCACGTCGCATGGACGAGGTCCCGCTTCGATGGGAAGTGGAGATAGACGGCCGGCGGGCTGACTCCCGCACTTGTCGCCACGGCACGAATCGTCAGCGCCTCGGCACCCCCGTCCCCCAGCAACTGATCGGCGATGTCGAGGAGTTGGTTTCGTAGCAGCCCGCCCTGGCCCTTGGCGGCGCGCACCCGGGAACCGGTCGCAGACATGTATCAGGATGCCTTCGGCACGACGGCGGTGACCCCTTGGGTCACCCGGGCGCACAGTTCGCCCTTCTCATCGTGAACGTGGACCTCGATGACGGTGTTGCGCCCCAGACGCAGGGGACGGGCTGTCGCCACGACGCTCGAGCGGGCGGGGCGAAGCTGATCTCAGCGGAGCGAACCTCCTCAACACCTTCAGTGACAATGACCTGCTCGTACCGGGCCTCAACTCCCTGCGGCTGGGCGGAGCACGCTGGAGCCTGGAGACGGAATGGCCCCCCGAGGTGTACACCACGATCCGGTCCCGGTCCGTGGAAGTGGCAGAGGGCGTCTTCGTCATCGCCCCAGCACACGTCCACGATCACGCGCCCGTCCCCCAGCCCGTCTCCAGATGATGTCGACGACGTACAGGCGTGAGGCGGGGCGGTTGATCCAGTAGACGGTGGTGAGCTGCCCGATGGCGGCGGAGCGGACGTCTTCACCTTCGGGGCTCCGGGCGGCCAAGTCATTTGAGCCATCGGACGGCGATAAGCTCACAAGCATACCCGGAACCGCCGGGTCCGACGATCTTACGAATGACCGTCTCAGATCCACGCTTGGAAGACACCTCAGGCGCTCAACATGTCAAGCGGCGGCGGCGAGTTGGGCTGGGAAGGCGGTGTGTTCGTCGAACAGCTTGTGGTGCTGGAGGCAGTGGTAGAGCTGCCCGAGCATGCGGTTGAAGAGGTTTCTCTGGGCGGATGCATGCCAGTCTCCGCGGTCGTCGCGGCGCCTGCGGTAGTGGGCTTTGGCGCCGGGTGAGGCGGTGATGGAGGAGAAGGCCCAGAGGTATCCGGCGTGGTTGAGCCGGTCGTTCTTCACCCAGCGGCGGGTGATGCTGGACTTCTTGCCGGAGGCCCTGGTGATGGGTGAGGCGCCGGCGTATGCCTTCAGGCCGCGTGCGTCGGCGAACCTGTTGCGGTCGTCACCGATCTCGGCAAGCACCCGGGCGCCGATCTGGATGCCGAGGCCGGGGAAGCTGAGGATGATCTCAGCGTCCGGGTGCCGGGGGAAAGCCTCTTCGACCGCCTCGGCGAGGTTGTCGGCAGCGGTGCAGGCGGCTTGGAGCTGGACCAGGAGCGCGAGCATCTGCTTGCCGAGCGCGTCCTCGACCAGCGCCGGCTGGTGGGCCCAGTCGGCCCGGAAGACTTCACGGAGCCGGTCGGCCTCGGCTGCCATGCCGCGCTGGCGGCCGGCTCGCTTCAGAGCCGCCTGCAGCTGCGGGCGGCTTAGCTGTGCGGCCGCGTCGGTGTCGGCGCGGCCTTGAGGAGCTCGTGGGCCTCCGGCCGGCACAGACCGTTGCGCCAGGACTCGAAGGCGGCCAGCGCGGAGGGGTAGTACTCCCGCAGCAGGGAGCGGAGCTGGTTAGAGATCTGCTGCCGGTTCCAGGTGGCGTCCTGCTGGGCGCGCGCGAGCACGGCGACCGCGCGGGCCAGGTCGCTGTCCTGCGGGAGCGGCCGGTGGGCGTGCATGTCGGTGCGCAGGATGTTGGCCAGGACCAGGGCGTCGCCGGGGTCGGACTTCTTGCGGGAGACGGAGGTCCGGTCGCGATAGCGGGCGGCGGCCATCGGGTTGATCGCGAACACCTGTCGCTTGCCCGTCGTCAGCACTGCGACCAGTAGTCCGCGAGAGGTCTCGATCGCGACCGGGATCGGACTCTCTTTGGTGTCGCCGTACTCGGCGAGCAGGTCTAGCAGGATCTTGTAGCCGGTCATGTCGTCGGTGATGTGCCGCTTGGCCAGAAGCTGGCCGCTGTCATTGACGAGGGCGACGTCGTGCGTGCGTTCGGCCCAGTCGATGCCGCAGTAGATCAACTCTTTCCCCTCCATCGTGCGATTTCTGCTGGTCACGAGCCTGTGAGGAACCACGCGGCGACCTAATCCCAGGACTCAGCCATGCTGGCCGGTCCGCCACCTCAGTAGCCGTTCGTGGTACCAGCTCGATCCGCGGGCCTCGGTCTCTGCGGGAGCTCAGAGGGCTCGGGCTTCGTAAGAGGTGACCGGGGGGCGGGCTCGCACCACCAACACCAACGAGTGATCTTGCGATGGGTGTGACGCTTGGCGGCGCTGGACGGCGCCGCTCTTTCGGTAGGCATCGTGTGTGCCCGGAGGGACGTCAAACGTCCGTCCAGCGCCGGCGGGCGCCAACACCCGACTCTCCGGTGGTGTGCTGCGAAGGCTCCGGATGCCGCACGATCTACATTTGGGCACCAGGCCGGGTAAGTACAAGGCGTCCATCCGAAGCCCACGCAACCCACCACGACGAGTTGACTGAGGCGAAGACGCCGGACGCCGCTCTTCCAAGAGGCATCGGCTTACCAGGTAGGACACAGGCGTTCGTCCGACATCCACGCGACAGCCAGCTCGCTGTGATGGCCGGGAAGACACCGAAACGCACCGGGCTCACAGGAGGCCTCAACGGGCACGGTCTGTGAGGAGGCATCCGCTCGGCACCCGTCCGACCATCACCACGAGTACCAGGCCCACGCATCGATCTACGGAGAGGCTTCCTGCAGCCCGGGAATCGAAAGATGTCGCAACCCTGTACTCGAACAGACTGACGGAATCGATCTCCTCCAGCGCTGCCCTTAACAAGGGATTAGGGATTAGGCCGCGTCCCGATCGCATCATCGTGAGCGAACCTGAAGCTCTCCAGCAGCAGTCAGTGTCATCGGGGTCTGCCACCAGCTGACCCTGCCGCACGGCCCGTCCTCCGTCTGTTGGACTGGCCGGACTCTTCTGCTGACCCGGAGCACCTGCCCGTCGCTTGCTGCCGCAGTGACGGTGACCGTGACGGTACGTCCGGCGTCCGGCCCTACCGGTGTCGGCAGGAACAGGGAGTGCACGTGGGGAGACGTACGCGATATCGCCTGGCACCGGTGGTTGACGCAGGCCCGCACGGTGGCCTGTTGATGCGATGCCGCCCACGGTGCGACGTCCAACAGCACGTGCGGAGCGGGCTGATTCGGCCCGTTGCACACCCGCGGTGACGCACAACCCGCGACGGCACCAGTGGCCAGGACGGCCACCCACAATAACCTGGTCGCACCGGATCGCACTGCTCTGCCGCTCACAGTGATGGCTCCGATCGCTTCGTGACAGGGCCTGCCCTAATTCCTCCCCGCCCAGGACCGTAGTCATCCGTGCCGTCCGGCGACGGAACCGAACCAGGTCAGCTGAGATATCTTCCGGCATCCGTCACCCAGGACCAGAACAACCGAGATTCTCGGCATGCTCACGTTTCACTGGCGCTGCCAGGAAGGCACTGAGCGTTTTCAGAGTGGCCACCGATGGAGTGACGGAGTCAGTGTGCGCAACGCACGAGGCACCCGTGCCGTTGAGGGAGGTGTTCGACGTCTCAACTCATCAGCGCAGGTGCCTCGTTGGTTCCTTATCCTGCCGTACTCGACTTGCCTCATGCGCTGGTCGAGTGGGTCACCATGCTCATCGTCACCCGTGAAGGTGACCGCCGTTGCAAGCTCCCGCCGCATCAACGCGCGCTCGTCGCTCTGGTGTACCTGCGCAAGCATGACACCCTGGCCCAGCTCGCCGCCGGCTTCGCCATCTCGGTCGGCACGGCTCACGCGCAGGACGATGACGGCGCACACTCCGGCCAGGATGAGCACCGCCTTGATCCAGTTGGCCATTTTGTGCCAGCCTGCCTGCCGGGCCTGGAACACCTCTTCCCACCGCCAAGCCGACGGGTTCGCGGATTCTCGAGGCAGAATCACGGGGAACCCGAGGGAGACTTGGCGCGCGCTGGCGGAGTAGCCGACGGGTTCGGGACCATGCGGTCGCCCCCGGAAAACCTGGCACCGGTACTCGACTGGTTCATCCAGGCCTTGCGTACCCCGGATATCGGGATAGCGGCCCGGTCGCGACGCGGCGTGGCCGGACCGGTTCACGTCACGCTGCCTTCGCCTGGCGTGGGCCGCCCCACGGGTCGGGACCGGTGCCGAGGCAGGCCAGGTCCAGGTCAACGACCCGGGCCTTTGTTTGTTTCCTGACCGCCGACGCCGGCGCGGAGGCCGACGGCCCGGCGCGCACGCCACGGGTGGGTGGCGTTGCTGCCGGGCCGTCAGTCACTCACGCACTCTCACTTCCCGTGCGAAGCCCTGCGGCGACGTCCGCGAAGCGCCAGCATGCCGCCGACAGCGATGACCAGCAGGCCACCGAGGGCGCTGTACGTGACAGCGCTGCTCGCCCCGGTGGAAGCCAGGCCGCCGGACGTGCCGTTAGGGGTCGGCTGGCTGACGGGTGTGCCTGCGCTGTTCTCCGCCTGCGCACGGGTGCCGGTCGTGCCGGAGGCGGAGACAACCGGCGTGGCGGCGGTCGGCGTGGGGGCGGGCGACGGCTTGTCAGCGCTGGCGGTCCCCGACGCGGGCTTCAGCTGAAGAGTCGTGATCGAGTACGGCGGCAGCGTCTGTGCGCCCGCCGTGCCCCGCTTCGCCGTCGTCAGGGAGGTGGCTCCCTTGGCATACGAAACGGTCGTGACCGCCCCTGCGGCCGGGGTGAATCCGGCGTACGAGAGCGACACCTGCGCCGCGTTCTGTGGGCTCTTGTTGATCAGCATGACGTTCAGACCGCCGTTGCTGCTCCGCACCGCGTGCACGGCGACCGACGGGTTGCGCGAGGACGACTTGACTATGGTGTCGCCAGGCTGCGCCAGTGCGGTCAGCGAGCGGATGCCCCAGTAGGTGGGGAAGGGCGTGTCGCGCGGCGGTTGGCACTTCCCCCCGGCGCAGGTTCCAGCGGAGAGAATGCCCCCGTCCTGGTAGTCGGTCTGGCCGTTGACGGTGGTGGGTGCTTGGTCCGTGCCGTTGTGCAGGTTCCACCAGTCCACGTGGGTGGCGCCTTGCTCGAACCAGGTCATGTAGGTGTCCGGCGCGAACAGGGCTGCGGCCTGGCTGGTCAGGGCGGGTGAGAATGTGGCGTCGGTCTCGGTGACCGCGATCTCCACCGAAGCGGCGTGCGAGCCCGCGTAGGTGGAGATCAGCGAGCGCAGCTCGGACGTGACACCGGCGATCCGGGAGGGGGTGTTCAGCAGGTCGGCCGTGGTGGTGCCGCCCGGATACCAGTGGACGATGACGAAGTCGATCGACTTTGCCGCGATGGAGAGCACCGTGTTGTTCCAGTCGGCGCTGTCACCGGGGGCCTTCTCCTTGTCCGGCCAGCCTCCGGGGGTGGTGAGCACCGCTCCGATCTTCACCTTCGGGTCCACGGCCTTCATCGCCTTCGCGTAGGCGACCAGGTTCTTCGCGTACTCCTTCGGGCTCTTGTCGGCGTGCGTGTCGGTTTCCCAGCCCTTGCCGTTGGCGTAGTGCCCGTTGCCGTAGACCTCGTTGCCGATCTCCCAGTACTTCACGCCGTAACCTTTGTCGACGTTGGCGTACTTGACCCAGTCGGCGGCCTCCTGGGGGGTGCCGGAACCATAGTTCGCGGTCAGGATCGGCTGGGCGCCGACCTTCTTCGCGGTGGCCATGAAGTGGTCGAAGTCGGTGTTGGGTACGACCCAGCCACCGTCGCTCATGGTGTGGGTCTTCCAGTGGTAGCCGTCCGCGCCGGAGCCGCCGGGAAAGCGCAGCTGCCGAACTCTCGCGGCCTTCATCAGCGATGACACCTTGGCGGTGCCCATGTTCTCGTCGCCGACGCCCGTGTTGAGGCCGACACCACTGCTGGGCACCGTGCCCACGGAGGTACCGGCATCCACACTGATGCCGACGGTCGTTGCGGCGCCCGCGCTGGGCGCCAGGGCGCCGACACCGGCCGAGGCGGCGAGCACCGCCACCGCCCCCACGACAAGATGCCGGAGCACCCGGCTACGGCGGTGGGGCGTGCGACCCCGAGGCATCGGCTGCTCGGCGGATCTCGGGTCGTCTGATGACACTTGTGGAGCTCCGATCGGGTGGTGACACAGAAGGCGTAGCGCCGCTGACCACGGCTCGCCCTCGTTCGGTACACCCCTAAGTGGCCGCCCGGAGCGGAAAGGTTGCCACTTCAATCGTTTTTTTCGCCGAGAGCCGGTCGCACCGTCTCACCGGACCCCGTGACCCCCTGACCCGATGCCCCGCCCGGGCTCCCTTTCCACCTCGACGGCGCGAACCACCACATGCTTCCGGCCGCACACCACCCCGAGGCGGCCGAGCGGCTGAAGCCGCACAGGAAGCACAGGAAAAGACAGACGGCGGCCGCCGCCAACGCGACGGGCGGCGGCGCGGCCCAGGCCGCACCTGCCGGCCGGAGCGTGGTGGCCGAAGCACCCGACGACCCGGCCACGCCGCATCACCACGCCCGGGTCTGTCAAACGGGCCCTGTCTCACATTCGGTGGTGACGGAAAGTGTTGCTATCCGAGGAGGATGCGATGGCGGAGGAGGGTGAAGCCTGCTCGTCCGTGTATCTGGCGTGCGATCCGTTTGGTCTTGGTGTTGACGCCCTCGGTGGGGCCGTTGCTGCACGGAAGGGTGAGCGCGGCGTTCACGGCGTCGCGGTCTCCTTCCAGGCCCCGGACGAAGGAGTGCAGATGGGGGAGATCGGCTTCGCGGACCTGGACGATCCCTGTTCAGAGCCAGCCGGGCATGGCGGATCAGTGCTGGACTTGGTGCGGCGCGCCCGTGGCCGAGTCCGAGCTGGTTGCGTGGCTCAGCCAGGCCCTGCACTGTCGTGGTGAGTGTGCGCAGGATCTTGACCACCGTGGCACTGGCCTTGGCGTTGTCGGCCACGGCGTCGGCGTACAGGCCCAGCAGCGTCGTGACGCGCTTGAACAACGGTGGCAGGTCTTTCCCGGGCGGGAACTCGATGCCTTGACGTTCCCAAGCCAGCCGCCTCCCCGCACACCAACAAACCCCACTCCGAGCGTCACCGGGACGCCGCGACAGAGCTCCGCAGAACCCATGCGCATTGACTCTACGCAGTCATTATTTTACCCTCCGTAGCGACCATTGGACCGGAAAGTAAAGGCTCGCAATGCGAATCTCCCGTGCTCTCCGCGCCGTCGTGGCCGGAGCCCTGACGGTCTGCGGCGCGTTCGCCGCGCTCCCGTCCGCCGACGCTGCCACGCCTGCGCCCCCGCACCGCGCCGGCGCCGCGACCGCGGCCAGGGCGAATGTCACCGTCATCACGCAGGTGCAGAACGCGATGGACTACCCGGCGTGGATCTACATCGGAGAGAAGGACTCCTGGTTCGGTCCCATCGACGCCCACAGCACGAGAACGAGTGACATCCAGGTTCCCTGGGTCGGCAACTCGGACGAGGTGTCGCCGAAGAGCATCAGGGTCTACAAAGAGGGCCTCACCTGTCCACCCGGTGAATCCTGCCGCGCGCAGAAGTTCCACCTGTACTACGTCTTCCAGGACTACTGGCAGCCGAGCGACCAGGTGAAGTACACCACCAACGGCATCTACGACTACGCCCAGCCCGTGTCCGGCCCCAGCACCGGCGGCGGCGACAAGCGCCTCATCATCGCCCCCGACAAGCCGTACATGTAGGCCCCGAAACCTCGAGCAAGCAAGGCCCGGACCAGGGGCGGATTCCAGTGGTCGTCGCAACACGTGATCTCTGACCTGTGGCACAGAGAGTTAAGCAGTTGCTCGGTCGTGGTCACGCGGCCGGGCGGCTGCGGTCACGCATGGGCCGTACTGGCGGCCCTCGAGTCTGCGTATGCTCGGCTCGATGGTTGCCCAGATCACAGAGGCTGACGGGGGTGCGCGTGCTGAGGCTGCTCGGCTTCTTCGATGACTTCGGTTATTCGAGCGAGTTGGTTGCGAGACCGCTGAGGGCTCAGGTGCAAGCGTCCGGCGAGCCGGATGAAGCGGAAATCGTGGAGTATCTCGACGTAGGTCATCACCTCACGTACTTCATGCAGGCAGGGGTCGATGTCGTCACGGGAGAGGTCCACCGGCACACGTCCGGCTGCTCGTCGCTGGTAACCGATGGCATGTGGGTATGGCGCGCGGACTTTGCGCACTATCTGGAGGCGTATCACGTGCCGTTGCCCGCAAACTTCGTGACCTGACTTCGGCGCGGTGAACTGTCGGCCATGCCGGATCCAAGTTCACCAGCGAGCGCCGCAACGCGGCGGCCCGGGGCGGGACCACGACGTTACGGGCACCGAGATCACGCAGTGCACCGCGAAGTGCCATTCCTTCGCTATCGTCCGGGGCTTCGCCTCGCTGGCGAAAGGCTTCATGGGCTCGCTGAAGTTCCGGCACCGCACACTGGATCTCCAGGTCCGCCAAGGCTTCGGCCGCCCGCGAACGGTGGAGTTCTCGCTGTCCGGCAGGTCGATCAGCACGTCTCCCGGCCGTGGCTCCTGCAGCGCAGTGAAGACCTCAATGGCACACAGCTGTGCGGCGTGGGCGTAGCGGGCGGCGAGGTCACCGCATGCGGTGGCCAGTTGGGGTGGGCCGATGACTTCGATATCGGTGTCGAAGCGGCCGATGGCGGCGGCGAGTCCGGTCCATGACCAGGAGCCGAGGATGAGCCGGCAGTGACGGGAGCCGAGTTCCTCAACGATTCCGTTCCGGGAGCGGAGGATGACTTCGCCTTGGCAGGGCCAGTCGGTGGCGGTGCCGTCGTCGTTGCCGCGGAATCGGCTGGTGATGAAGGTGGAGACGGTGCCGCCGGGGAGGTCACGAGAGGTGAAGCGGGGGCCGGTGGGTGTGCGGGGCCGGATGCGGTCGACGCGGAAGGTACGCCAGTCCTCGCGGTGGTGGTCCCAGGCCACGAGGTACCAGCGATGACACCAGGTGAGCCAGGTGGTGGGGTTGTACGCGGCGGACGTCATCGGCCGAGGTGCTTGGGGCGTAGTCGAAGCGCAGTTCCTGGCGGGCGTGGATGGCACGGCTCAGGTCCATCAAGACCGGGTCTGTGTAGCGAGCGGAAGACTGCGCAGCGACAGTGCGCTCGGCGCTGGCAGCGCTCCGTGGGCCGCCTCGGCGCGGAACGACTGGAGCAAGTACGCCACCAGGCGCCGGGACGCCGCGCGGTCACCTGGCAGTGCCGTGACCAGACCGCAGTGGGACAACAGGGCCAGGGCAAGGTCGGAGGGGTGGAAGTCGGGCCTGAGCGCGCCCGCCGCCTGAGCCCTGCGGACCAGGGTCATGAAGTCCCGCTCGGCCTGTTCCCGTAGCCGCGCGTGTTCTCGCGCGCTGTCCGGAAAGGCCGCGACGAACGCGGCCGGGAAGCCCCGCTCCTCCCGTTGTAGTTCGCAGACCGTCTCGACCAGCCGCTGGAAACCCTGCCACGGATCGGGGTCGGCCAGCGCCTCGGTGAGCGCCCGAGCACAGGCGTCCATCTGGTGCGCGAAAGCGGCCCGCACCAGGGCGTCCCGTGTCGGGAAACGCCGGTACAGCGTCGCCACGCCGACCCCCGCCCGTCGGGCCACGGTCGCCATGGGCGCCTCGATGCCGTGCTCGGCGAAGACCACGCGGGCAGCCGAGAGGATGCGCCGCCGGTTGAGCCGGGCGTCCGCACGCAGACTGTCCTGCCCCGCGATCCGAGAGGATTCCCCCACCACTCTCTCTCACCTCCGGTCAAATGGACGATCTCGTCCACTTGCCAGCCTACGCTCGGCGCCACTACTGGTGGCGAAGGTGAGAACCCAACGATGGACGACCGCACGATGAAAGCCATACTGTTCGACCGCTTCGGCGGCCCCGAGGTGCTGTACGTGGGCCGGGTGCCACGTCCAAGACCGGCACCCGGCGAGATCCTCGTGCGCGTGCGCGCGTTCAGCGTGAACGCCGGCGAACTGGCGGCCCGTTCCGGTCGGGCCCGCCTCCTCACCGGCCGGAAGTTCCCGCAGCGCATCGGGCTGGACTTCACTGGCGAGATCGCCGCCCTCGGCACCCGCGCGACCGGCGTAGCGGTCGGCGATCAGGTGTGGGGCGTCCTGGGCCGCAGCTCCGGATTCGGCAGTGCTGCCGAGTACGTGACGGTACGGCCCGAGCGGCTCGGCCGGGTCCCGGACGGACTGGACCTCGTGGCCGCCGCCGCGCTGCCGGTGGCCACCACCGCCATCACGGCCCTCCGCGACAAGGCCGCGCTGCGCCCAGGCGAACGGCTGCTCGTACGGGGCGCGACGGGCGGCGTCGGCAACGCCGCCGTCCAGCTCGGACAGGCGTACGGCGCCGAGGTCACGGCCCTGGCCCGCGCTGCCAACCTCGACTTCGTCCGCACGCTCGGCGCCCACCACGCCGTCGACCACCAGGCCGTGTTCCCCACGGAACTGGGACGGTTCGACGTGGTCCTCGACACGGCGGGCACCGACCTGCGTACCGTACGGCGGATGCTGAAGCCCGGCGGACGCATGGTCACCATCGCCCTCGACCTGACGCGGCCCGCCGCCTCGCTGGGCTACATCGCGGCCAGCGCCGTCCACGGCCGCGGCCGGGTGCGCTTCTTCAGCGGCAACCCCCAACGTGCGCTCTTCGACGACCTCGCCCGCCAGGTGACGGAGGGGAAGCTGCGGCCGGCGGTGGACACGGTCTTCCCGCTGGAAGAGACAGCGGCGGCACACCGGGCGCTGGAGGCGGGCGGGGTGCGGGGCAAGTACGTGGTCAGGGTCGACTAGCCGTACTGCAGACGAGCCAGGCAGCAACAGCACCCGGCGGGAACGCCCGCCCGAGCGCACCTCTTCCCAAGGGGATACCAGGCTACTTCTTCGAGCGCTTGAAGAAGGCCTGGCGCAGTGTGGTAAGGATCAGCTACAGGTCGGTGTGGCACTGGGGAAAGCGACGGCCTTCATCGTCCGGGATGGGCACAGGCGCGGGTTCATCGTCCTCGTCACCTTGCGCCCGCCAGGCCTCGCGCCTCTGTCCCAGCCGGGCTTTCGTGTCTGCTGCCGGGCGCGTTCCCGTTCCCGTTCCTGCTGTTCCTGACGTCGGCGTTCGGAGTCGCGGTGTGCCCAGGCGTCGTGGTGGTCCAGGTTGGCCAGGGCGTCGGTGAGGGTCGGCCCGATCCGCGGTGCCGGGGAAGGCAGGCGTGCAGCTCGCGCCGAGCGGCTACCGCGCCGCCAGGACCGGAGCTCCGCCGGCACGTGCGGGGAGAAAGGCAGTCGACCCGGGACGTCGGTGATGTAGAGGACTCGCACTGACCTCTTCATTCGTCAATGTCGAGGAGACAGGCGCGCGCGGCCTGATGCGCGCTCACCCGACGTGACGGGAATTCCCTGTCACCTGCTCACTGCGGAGAACCAGCATGAAGATGCGCACACTCGGTCGAACCGGCATCCGTGTCAGTCCCTACTGCCTCGGCACCATGATGTTCGGTCCTGCCGGGAACCCGGATCCTGACGACTGCCGACGCATCGTGGACCGGGCCCTGGACAGCGGAATCAACTTCATCGACACGTCGGACGTCTATGGCGGTGGCGAGACGGAGACGATCGTCGGGAAAGCCATCAGAGGCCGCCGGGACGAGGTCGTGCTGGCCACCAAGTTCACCGGTCCGATGGGCGAGGACCCGAACCGCCGGGGCGCGTCACGTCGATGGATCATGACTGCCGTCGAGGAGTCCCTCCGCCGACTCGACGTGGATCACATCGATCTCTACCAGATCCACCACTTCGACCCCGAGACAGACCTGGACGAGACCCTCTCCGCCCTCACCGATCTGGTCGCCAGCGGAAAGGTGCGGGCGATCGGCTCATCGAACTTCCCCGCATCGACGATCGTCGAATCGCAGTGGATCTCCGAACGCCGCGGGTTCGCACGATTGCGAACCGAGCAGCCGACATACTCGATCCTCGCCCGTGGCATCGAGCGCGAGGTGCTGCCGGTGTGCGGCGAGCACGGCATGGGAGTGCTGACATGGAGCCCGCTGTCTTGGGGTCTTCTCACCGGCAGGTACCGCCGGGATCAGCAGGCCCCCGTGACGGCGGGCCGTATGGCGTGGGGACCCCGTCATATGACCGATCCGCACAAATTCGACGCGATCGAGGAACTGGTCCCGCTGGCGGATTCGGCCGGCTTGCCGATGACGCACCTGGCGATGGCGTTCGTTGTCGCGCACCCGCAGGTCACGTCCGCGATCATCGGACCCCGAACACTCGACCAGCTCGAAGACCTGCTCGACGCAGCGGAGACCCGCCTTGATGACGATGTCCTCGACTGCATCGACCGGATCGCCCCTCCCGGCACCGATATCGGTGTGATGGACGTTGGCCATCGGCCGCCTGCGATCGAAAACGCCGCCCTACGGCGTCGCCCGGCGGCCGACCGTAGTGCCGCTTAGGGAGTCCGGAAAGCCTGGGAAACAAACCTGGAAGGTTCCCTCTCCCCTGCCACCCCCGGAAGCCCGACCAGACAACGTCAGGCCTCCGGGGTGCCTTCCAGACGCGTGAGGGACTTCGTGATGCGGCTGCTTCGACTGGTCCCGCTCGGAGCCGTGATCACCTGATGGATGACGGCGTAGCGCTGCGCGCGGGTCAGCGCGGCGAAACGAGCCGCCGCCGTGGGCGACGCGGCGAGCGCCTGGGCGAGGTCGGCGGGTACTTCGGCCCCCGCCTGTCCGGCATAGGCCCGGTCCCAGCGCCCGTCCGCCTTGGCCCGTTCGATCTCCGCCAAACCCCGTGGCCGCATGCGTCCCTGCTCGATCAGCGTCGCGACGATGGTGACGTTTCGCCGGGACCAGATCGACGCCGTTCGACGCGGGGTGAAGTGCTGTTGGAACGTGCGTGCGTCGACGGCGTTGCGGCGGCCGTCGATCCAGCCGCTGCAGAGAGCCTCTTCGAGGGCCTCGGCGTAGGTAAGAGAGGTCGGCTCCGTGATGCCTTTCTTCGCAAGAATCAGCTTCACCCCGGCAGATGAACTCTCGTGAGCATCGAGCCATGTCCGCCAGGCCTGCGCGTCGGCCACGATCAACCGGTCCGTCAGCTCCTCTTTCGTCATGCCTGTCATGTTCGTCACGAGGTGAGCCTCGCACGCGAAGCGGTCACTTTCTGTCCTGTACTCCCTGGCACTTTCCCGTACTTCCCTCCACTTCCCCACACTTTCGGCGCGCATGGGATCTCCCGCTCGACGGTCAATCTTCCGGCGACGGCGGAGAGACGGATTCCTGGACCCGCTCGGCGAGCTTCGCCGCGGCCTCGGCCAAGGCGTCCGGGCCCACCACGGTGAAGGGAGCGTCGTACCGGACCACGGATGCAAGCAGACCGGCCCAGACCACGACCCGATCGTGACACGACAGGACCGCTCGGTGAGCTCTTCGACCTCACCGTCACCGATGAAGGGTGTGATGTCACGCGCGGGAAGCTCGATGACGACCTCGCCCACGCAAGGCCAGCGATCCTCGCTCCGCGATCCCCTGGACCGGGCGGCGAGAAAGGAGCGTGCATCGGCCGCGGGAAGCGTGCGGGGCGTGAATACCGGCCCCGTCGGGGTGCGTGGTGCCATACGGTCCATGCGGGTCGTGCCGGTCCAGATCCCACGCGATCAGATACCAGCGGCTGTGCCTGGCGAATCTTCCGCAGGTCCCGATGCAGCCCCAACCGCATGACGTCAATTGCCAAGGCCGTCCTCACACTGGAGCGGCAACGCTGAGGAAACTCAGTGAGCGGGGCGGGGCAGTACAGCAAGGGCTGTACTGGCAATATCGGTCAGCGTCTCCTCACTCGCTCCGGCCTTGCCCAGCGCTTCGATGCCGCGCAGTACGGCGAGCACCAGCGCAGCCAGCTTTCCCGGATCCGCGTCCGCGGTGATATCGCCATTGCGCTGGCAGGCTGCGATGTCGCCCTCCAGCAGCGCCTGGAGCGCCTCGATGGCCGCGCGCGCCCGCTTGGCCACCTTCTCGTCGTGTTCGGCCAGCTCGGCGGCGCCCTTGGCCAACAGACATCCGCGGTGGGCGGTGTCCGCGGCAGTCGCCGCCGCCACCGCGTACACGTGGGCGGACAGCCGCGCGTAGGCGTCCGCGTCGTTGCCGCGCAGCTGCCGACTCACAGCATCGACGACGGAGCCGCAGTAGTCGTCGAACACGCGGTGGAACAGTTCCTGCTTTCCGCCGAACGCCCCGTAGAGGCTGCCTTTGCCAAGCCCCGTTGCCTCGGCGATGTCTTCCATGCGTGTGGCGGCGTACCCACCCGACCAGAACCGCTCCCGGGCAGTGTCCAGTACCTGCTGCTCGTCGAACTTCCTGGGGCGCGCCATGGGGACAGCCTACCGATTCTTGACTCGTTCGTCCATAACAGTTAGCGTTATGGACGAACGAGTCAAGAATCGAGAGTGGGCACGTCATGACGGAAGTACCCGCAGGCAAGGTGGCGGTGGTCACTGGAGCCGGCAGCGGCATCGGGCTAGCCATCGCCAGGCGGTTCGCCGCGGAGGGGGCACGGGTGTTCCTGGCCGGTCGCCGTCAGGAGCCGCTCGACGCGGCCGTCGCTGAGATCGGGCCCGCGGCCACCGGTGTAAGGACCGATGTTTCGGTACAGACGGACCTCGATGCCCTTTACTCGATCGTGCGCGAGGAGGCGGCCCGCATCGACGTGCTTGTCGCCAACGCCAGCAGCGCTGTCCCTCAGCGTCTCGGCGAGATCACCGAGGAAGCCGTCGACGCCACCTTCGGCACGAACGTGAAGGGCACGATCTTCACCGTGCAGAAGGCGCTGTCCCGGCTGTCGGACGGCGCCTCGATCATGGTGACAGGATCGACCAACTCCCTGCCCACCGAACCGGGCCTGGACTTTCCGGGTGAACGTGTTGAGCCCCGGGCCCGACCGAGACCCCGGGCTTGGTCGGCGTCGTAGGCCCGGACCACCAGCTCGCCTCGCAGGTGCCGCTCGGCAGGATCGGCTGCCCGGATGAGATCGCCGCCGTGGCGACGTTCCTAGCCTCGGACGCCTCCAGCTTCGTCAACGGCGTCGACTGGTTAGTCGATGGAGGCCAGGCGCAGGTCTGACCGCGCCCTCAACCAGCGCGAGAGCCCACCACACACCACGTACCAGGAGGAAAAGTGAACGCCACCAGCGATATCCAGAAGCGTCGCGAAGAGATTGCTATCAACTACTTCCGCATGGTGGACGCCGGCAACCCTGCGGTCATCGACATCTTCACGGACGATGCTCGTATGTTCTACCCGAAGTTCGGCATCGCGCGCGGGAAGGCGCAGATCGGAGCGTTCGCTCAGGGTCTTGGACGGGGAATCGCGTCGCTCGAGCACGAGATCGAGGGCTTCACCGTGTTGTCGTCCGGGAACTACGTGATCGTCGAGGGCGTGGAAAGGGGAACAACGACGTCAGGCGTGGACTTCCCTGACGGTGTTTCCTCCTTCGGACTGTTCTGCAACGTGTTCGAGTTCGAGGGTGAACTCATCAAGAGGGTCCACATCTACGTGGATCCAGACTTCGCCCACACGCACGCCGAAGGTGTGGCTTGGGGCAAGTCGGTGCAGGACAGCATCGCCAGCCTGTAGGCAACAGCCTGCATCATGGTGTCGCTACCGGACCACTGGGACGGGGACGCGGAACCGAGGTCGCAGTGCTCAATCCTGCCGCCTCGGCGCCTATCTCGGGTCCTGGCAACTCTTCCGTCACGCCCGCTGCAGCCCGAACCGCATGACGTCAATCGCCAAAGCCGTTCTCAGCCTGGAGCGGCACCGCTGAAGAAGCTCAGTGATCGGGCGAGTGCAGTCCTGCCAGAAGCAGACCAGCAGGGTGCGAATCGCATCGGACCGCCGATTGGCCTGTGTGGGGCGCAGCGAGGAGATCGCCATCAAGCCTACGCGGACGCCTGTTGGGCACTCGACGTCGCGGGGGCGGATCGCTGAGTGCACTGATCGAACTGACCGGTACCGCGGACAGCGTCGTCACCCTGGCCGACTTCAAGGCTTCAAGGCTTCAACCTACGGAGTTCGGCTGTCCACGGGCCGCATCGGTGGCCAGCCCGACGGCGTCCACGGACTCACGTCAGCCACGGCCCTCGCCGACAAGGGCCGCTTCCGTGTTCCAGTCCGGGACACCTACCCGGCACCCGGCCCATCAGGCAGCACAGGCACACGAGACAGTCGCACGGCCACCCCGACGGGGAAAGGTCGTCCTCGGGGCCCTCCAGTTAGGCGATGCCCTATGAGCTCGTAACAGGATCTTGTTGAAGTGCCCTGGTCGGGCGTGGCCGATGTGACGATTCGGCCGTTCGGGATGGTGTGAGCACTCGGCCTTGGATCGTGGACGACGACTCGGGGGCGCTGATCGAACCGCTGCTGCCACCCTGGCCGGAGAAGTCGCCAGGCCCGTAGCCGGTGGCGGATCGACTGTGTCACAGGGCATTCTGTACGTGCTCCACAACGACATCGCCTGGCAACTCCTGCCGCTGGAACTGGGATTCGGCTCGGGATAGACCTGCTGGCGACGTCTGGACCGCTGGCAGCAGGCCGGCGCCTTCGACCAGTTGCACCGCGTTCTGCTCGCCGCGCTGAACGCGGCCAGCGAACTCGACTGGTCGCGAGGGTGTGTGGACGGCTCCCACATCCGCGCGAAAGAAGGGGGAGCCGACTCCGGTCCGTCGCCGGTCGACGACGTCGTCGCCGTCCGGCCGGTCGAGCGGGGAGGGCTGCCGAGGGTCCGTCATGAACCCGGATTTTCACACCATGCAAGTCTCACAAGGAAGTCAGCCGTGCTTTCGAGTGAGAACGGGTTCTGAGAACGAATCCGGGTTCGGCGGGGGTCTGGCGACTTGCGATTTATCTTGCTCGCGCAATGGACCGCTTGCGAGAGGCCCCGCCGATCAAGGACTCGCCGATCCTCGATCAATCGTCGGCGGTCAACCCTTGCATTGGGCCGGAGGCCAGGACTCCGGTGACGAAGTTCGCGAACTGCTCCCGCATTCGTTCCCGCGGAATGCGCTCTTCTCCGGCCAGGTGCTCGACGAGGTCGGCTCGTGTGGCGGCGAGCAGGGCGTGGGCGGTGAAGTCGCTGTCGGTCAGGCTGGGGATCTGCTCCAGTACGGCTTGGAGCAGGCTGTGCCACCGCTCGTAGTGCTCCGCCTGGTACGGGCTGCTGCTCCCGCTTTCCTCCAAGGCCAGTGCGAGGCGCCGGTTGTCGAGTTTGAAACAGAGGACAGCATCGAGCAGTGCGGGTACGCGACCCTGCGGTGGGGTCGTGGGCCCCAGGGGTGGTGGGCCGGCTTCGATGGCCTGCCTGATCGGTTCGAGCCGTGCCTCGTACAGCGCGCGGAGCAGCCCGGCGCGATCGCCGAATGCCCGGAAGAGCGTGCCCTTGCCGACGCCGGCCGCTGCCGCGACGTCGGCCATGGTGACGTCCTCGGGACTCTCCCGGCGGGTGAAGAGGGCATCGGCAGCTGTGAGCACAGCCTCCCTGTTGCGGATGGCGTCCTTGCGAGACGACTGGCGTTCGGGCATGCCGCTCCTTCCATTTGCAAAACGGACCTAGGGTCCGTATCTTCAAAACGGACCTAAGGTCCGTATTCTATGACTGGAGGATACCCATGTCCGCACCGACCTCCCCGGCGGATCTGTACCGCCACAGCCTGCGACTGCTGCTCGACAAGGACATCCCCGCGTGGGTCGCCCTGTGGGCCGAGGACGGCCTCTTGGAATTCCCCTTCGCACCCGACGGGTGGCCACGGCGCCTGGAGGGCCAGGAGGCCATCGCCGCCTACATGCGTCATTACCCCGACCACATCGACCTGCACGACTTCCCCGACCTGCGGATCCACCAGACCACCGATCCACAGACAATCGTGGTCGAGATGCGCGGGGTTGGCCGCCTGGTGGAGAGCGACGCTCCCTTCGACATGACCTACATCGCCGTGGTGACCGTACAAGAGGGGCACATCACCTCCTACCGCGACTACTGGAACCCCCTCGCCGTCCAGAAGCCCGGCACCGACTTCACCGGGAGCAGCCGATGACCACCGCCGGCACCACACTGGTCATCGGCGCCACCGGCACCACCGGAAGCCGCACCGCCGCACAGCTGACGGCCGCGGGTCACCGCGTCAAAGCCGCCAGCCGCCGGGCCACCCCGGTCGCCGACACTGAGCCGGTCCCCTTCGACTGGTACGACCCCGCCACCCACGCGGCCGCCCTCGACGGAGTCGACCGCGTCTACCTCATACCGCCCCTGGGTGACTCCGACCCTGCGGCGATCATGCTGCCGTTCCTCCATCAAGCCCGCACCGCCGGCGTGCACCGCGCGGTGCTGCTGAGCTCCTCGGCCATCCCCGAGGGCGGTCCGGCGGTGGGAACGGTGCACCAGGCCCTGCCCGAACTGTTCGGACAGTGGGCGGTACTGCGGCCCTCGTGGTTCATGCAGAACTTCACCGGCACGCACGTGCACGCTCGTAGCATCCGCGACGAGAGCATCATGTGGACCGCCACCGAAAGCGGCCGGGTCGGCTTCGTCGACGCCGAGGACATCGCGGCCGTCGCCATGCGCGCTCTGACCGACGAGCAAGCCCCCAACAGCGATCTCCTCCTCACCGGACCCGAGGCACTCTGCTACGACGACATCGCCGCGATCATCACCGAGGTCACCGGTCGGCCCGTCGTCCACCGCCGCCTGTCCTACGAGCAGATGCGCGATCGCCTCACGACGGAGGTGCCGGTGGAGTTCGCCGCAATCCTGGCCGGCATGGACCGTGCCATCGCCGAAGGGGCGGAGGACCGCATCACCGACACCGTCCAGCGCCTCACCGGTCGGCCCCCGCGCACCTTCCGGGCCCTCCTTGAGAGGGAGATGCGATGAAGCAGCTGATGTTCCAGGACGATCAGCAGTTCTGGTTCGAGACCCTGCGTAATCTCGGCCTGGCCGTCTACGGCGGCTCGGACGGCGGTGAAGTCGTCGCAAAGGCCTCCCAGGTCACCTCCGGCGACTACGACGGCTGGCACGACGCCTGGCTGTCCACCGCCGAACGTCTGGAGGTCGAAGCCCGTGCAAGCCACCCCGTCAGCGCGCGGGACGGGCTGCTGCGGGCCTCCACCTACTACCGGGCAGCCGAGTTCTTCCTGCATGGCGACCCCCACGACCCGCGCATCGACCATGCCTACCAGCGCGGTGCCGCCTGCTTCCGTGATGCCATCGCCCACCTCCCGGGTATCACTCCCGTGGAGATCCCCTATGAGGACGCCGTATTGCACGGCTACTTCTATCGGGCGGCAGGCGAGGGCCCGAAGCCGACGCTGGTGATGCACAACGGATCTCGACGGCGGCGCTGAAGAGCTGCACTTCTTCGGCGCCGCCGGCGGACAGGAACGCGGCTACTACGTCCTGACCTTCGACGGCCCCGGGCAGCCTGCGGCCATCCGCCGGAACGGGCTGACCTTGCGACCGGACTGGGAGAACGTGGTCGGCCCCGTCCTGGACTTCCTCACCCAGTACCCGGGCGTCGACCCCGCCCGCATCGCGCTGCTCGGCGTCAGCCTCGGCGGCTATTTGGCGCCTCGCGCGGCAGCCTGTGAGCGGCACCTCGCAGCTGTCATCGCCCTCGACGGTGTCTTCGATGCCGTCTCCGCCCTGACCGCGCACCTCCCGCTGCCGCACGACGAGGTGGTCCGGCGCGCGGCAGCCGAGGACGACGGAGAACTGGACCAAATCATCGCCGACGCCTGTGCGCAAAGCCCGACCCTGCGCTGGGCCTGCGACCATGGCCGCTACGTCACGGGGACCTCGACCGACAGGGCATTCCTGGCAGAGTACGCCCACTACAACTTCGACGACGGAAGCGCCGAGAAGATCACCTGCCCCGTCCTGGTATGCGAAGCAGCAGCCGACCTGTTCTACTCCGCCACCGAAGAGCCCGATCCGCGCAAGCTGTACCAGCACCTCACAGCACCGAAGAAGATCCTGACCTTCACCGAGGAGGAAGGCGGCGACGCTCACTGCCACCCCGGTGCTCTTCGCTTGGCGGTGGCGCGCATCTTCGACTGGCTCGACGACACGATTTGACGCCTAACGGCCTTGTGTACGAATGAGGTCGGGGCGTGTTGGCCTGGCGGGTTGTCTGATGGGTGCTCACCTCTCGGCGGCGCGGTCGAAGACGAGGGCGGCGACTGCCGCGTAGGTCTCGTCGAAGTACTCGCGGCGTCCGAGGTAGCGCTGGAGGGTTCGCCACTGCTTGTGTTCAGCGTTGGCGTGCTCGACGCAGATGCGCTCCGAGGACTGCTGATGGCGGGCTGCGTCCCAGGCGGCGATGTCTTCGGGCGCGGCGCCCTTCTTCGGTTTGAGCGGCGGGGCTTGGACCTGGTCGGGGAATTGCTTGGCAAGTCCCCGGTAGCCCGCGTCGACCTTGGCCCTGACCTGGGGGTACTGCTCGAACAGCTCGCAGATTCCCTCGGTCTTCACGGCTGTCTGGTCGTGCATTCGGCCGGGTCGGAAGGCCCCGGCCCACAGGGTGCGGCCCTGCCCGTCAGTGACGACGGTGGCCTTCTTGGTGTTCTGCCGCATCTTGCCCGAGACGTAGGCGCGACGGCCTGGCTTGTTCGCCCGGGGTCGTCGAACCCGGACTTCCGTCCCGTTCAGCCGCAGCTCGACGTCCTCAGCCGCCGCGTAGGCGAAGACGTCCGCGAGAGTGCGAAGCCGCCGGTCACCCTGTGCCCGGGAACAGCAAAGCCACGAGCGGCCAGAAGGGGACGGACCTCGTGGACAGCCCGGGTGATCGTGGAGCGGTCCACTCCGTAGAGCAGGGCCAGAGCCGCGTGCGGGAGCTGGAACCGCAGGACGACCAGCGTGGCGATGACCCGGTCGGTGAACACCAGCTGGTGATTCGGTCCCGCGCCGGCCGCGCGCAACCGGCTGCGGCCTCGACGCTCGTGCAGTCGTCCCTCCTCGGCGGCCATCCATGCCTCGGCCAACTCTGCGATCAGCGAACCGAGTCGACGGCGCTGGAGGCCGGTGAAGACACGATGGGACAAGGCCGTGCGGCCAAGGTGTTGCGTCACAGCAACACCCAGCCCGCACGGCCCTGTGCATGCCATGGCAGAAGCCTGATCGTGTCAGCGCGCCACGTTGTGGTGTTCCGGCACCGGCTCAACCCGAGCTCGGGAGGCCGGAGAGCAGGGCGGCGGCAGCTCTGTCGAAAGGGGCGATGCTGCCCGCAGCGCGACACAGGATGTGGGCGCCTTCAAGTGTGACGATCATGAGGGTGGCCAGATCAGCGGCCTGGGATGGACTCATTCCGGCGTGGGTGAGTTTTCCGGTGAGCTCGCCGGCCCAGCCGGCGAACCCTTTGGCCGCGACAGTGCGCAGGCTGCCCTGGTCGGCAATGGCCGCACCGCCGTCGACGGTGACCGCCGCGACTGCGCAACCGCCGCCCCCGGCGGACGCCTGCACGACAGGGCGGACGTTGCCAAGGAACGCCTCCACGACTTCGCGTGGCGTGCGGGCCGGCAGTTCGTGCAGGTGGCTGCGGACGTCCTCCGCGTTGCGGCGAGCGGCTTCGAGCGCGAGTTGCTGTTTGCCGCCCGGGAAATGGTGATAGATCGCTCCGCGCGCGGCCCCACTCTCGGCCAGGACGTCGGTGAAGGACATCGCGGCCAGGCCGTGGCGCTGCAGCAGTCCGATCGCTGCGCTGATCATGCGGGACTTCGTGTCCGCGGCCATCGCGACCCCCTTGACTAGTACGGACATCCTAGTCCATGCTCACCCCACTAGGACGCACGTACTAATAGCGTGGGCTGGACAGCCCCCGAAACCGGAGGTTCGTGATGGGCAAGACCTTTCTCTACACCGAGATCCAGGCGGCAGTGCCGTTCGATCAGTTCGACTGGCACCAGGTCAACGTGGCGCTGAAGACCGCGCCGGGCCTGATCCGCAAGACGTGGCTGTCCGGGGTCGGCACCCACACCATCGGTGGTTTCTACGAGTTCGACAGCGCCGAGAACGCCCTGGCCTTCGCCCAGGGCCCCTTCGCCGAAGAAGCCCGCCGGGCCGGAGCCCCGGCAACGACACGACTGTTCGACGGCGACATCGTCAAGGACGCCAGTATCGACCTGAACTCGCCCTACTACACCTGATACCGCAGGGCTCCGTGGAGTCAGCACCGGACACCGCCTCGCCCCGCTGCCGGGGCGAGGCGGTCCCAGCGGAGAGGCATCTCGATGAACATCACGCGGCACCCCGAGAACACCGTGAGCTGGATCGACCTCGGCACTCCCGACACGGAGACGACGACGGCCTTCTACACCGCCCTGTTCGGCTGGACCGTCGCCCCACCGGACCCCAACGGCTACCGGCTTTGCACGCTGCGCGGACAACTCGTCGCCGCCCTGGGGCCGGCCGAGGACGCAGGCGCACCCTACTGGACGATCAACGTCACCGTGTCGGACATCCAAACCACCGCCACCCGCTTCACGAACCTGGGCGCCCAGATCATCGTGGCACCCACCGAAGTCGGGACACTCGGCCACTACGCCGTCACTCTCGACCCCCTCGGCGCACCACTGTCACTCTGGCAGCCCGGCACCCACACCGGCATGCAGCTGAACCACGAACCGGGCACCTTCGCCGGCATCAGCCTTCTCACCGACCACTCCGCGCATGCCGCCGCCTTCTACCGACCAGCACTGCACTGGAACTCCAACCCCCAGCACACCGAGTTCCGGCTGCCGGACAAGTCCATCGCCGCCACCGGCAAGCCGCCAGGGAAACCAACAGTGCAGCGATCACTCTGGCTGGTCAGCTTCGCCAGCAACACACCCGATGCCGACGCCAAGCAGGCCCGACAGCTCGGTGCGACCGAAGTCCGCCAGGACTCCAACAAAGACGTGATCATGCGCGATCCCACCGGCGCCCTGTTCGGCCTTACCCAGCACGTCCGATAGCCCCGCTCCCCCCGGGACGCGCTGCCCCAGGCAATCGCGCACCAAGTTGCAAGCTTGGCGTCTATCGTCTGCGGTCGAACGCGGCCTCGAACTTGCTGACGCTTTCGGCTGAGTGTCTGACGTGAGAGCGGCCTTCGCCTGATCCTGTGCTCCGTCACAGAGGCACTTGACCAGCACGAAGGCCGTAACAATGAATCTGCTGCAGCGGGATGTCCCGCGGGATGCGTTTGCCGAACTGTCATGCTTCCGGACGGAGTTCTATGCCTGCCTGACCCAGAGGCCCGGCGCCTTGTTCGAGCTGAGTGACGCCTTGCTGTGTGCGGATGGCCCGGTGAGGACGCTGGTGGAGTTGTCTCTGGCGCCTGAGCATCGGCGTGGGCATGGTGCGTTGTACGGCGGGCTGAACCGCGGGCATCTGGAGCTGTCCCGGCTGCGCAGGGCGCTGGCGGGACTGCCACTTCCCCGGACGGCAGAGGGGCGGCTGGTGCTGGCGATCGATGTCAGCAACTGGCCGCGGCCGGATGCGAATACGAGCCCGGACCGGTTGTTCTGTCACACGTACGGCCGGGGCAGGGGCTCGGCCCAGATGATCCCCGGGTGGCCCTACTCCTTCATTGCCGCTCTGGAGCCGGGGCGCGCGTCGTGGACTGCCGTGCTGGACGTGGTCCGGCTGTGCCCGTGGGACGACACGATCGCCGTCACCGCCGCCCAGGTCCGGGACCTGTTCCAGCGGCTGTATGTGGCAGGTCAGTGGCAGATCGGTGACCCGCCCGTCCTGATCGTCGTCGATGCCGGCTACGACGTGACCCGCCTGGCTTTCCTGCTCGCGGACCTGCCCGTTGAGCTGCTGGGCCGGATGCGTTCGGACCGTGTCCTGTACCTTCCCGCCCCCGCCGCAGCCGATGGGCAAAGTCGGGCGCAAGCCCAAGCGCGGGGCGGAGTTCGCGTTCGAGGCCGCGGCCACTCAGCCGGTCCCGTCCATCACCACAGCGACCGACACCACCCAGTACGGGAAGGCCGTCGCCACTGCCTGGGACCGCCTGCAGCCTCATATGCCTGCGTCGCTTGCGAACCTCATCCTGAAGCGATCAGCTGCCTACGCGGAACCACCCCGGCCGCACCTCGTCCAGAAGCGGTTGCAGCGACTGCACTGCGGCCCGCAGGTCCTGATCCGTGACGTCAAGAGGCTCCGGCAGGCTCAGCCCATACCAGCGCAGTCGCCAGAGGTCGAAGACTTCATTCCCGTCGGCTGCGAAGTCCACATCGACCTCAGTGCCGCTGTCGCTGACGAAACGGCACCCTGCCCCATGAACCATGTAGGAGTAGGTGCCGATGCGCCCACTCCGGCCGATCCGGCGCGAACGGGCCAGGCCGAGGACATCTGCCAGTCGCTCAAGAGAGGGGATCGCCACCCTCATGGCCTCGTCAATCGCGTTCAGAGCGCGGACGTAACCGAGCACGAGGTCTCGCACAGCCCCAACCTGTTCCATACGGCGTCATCCCCCTGAGCCCGTGGCTGAAGGGATTGTTCCATGGGGCAGCCAGCGTCTCCGCAGGACGGCATTCTGAAACGATCAGGTGCGACACGAGGTCGCTCCAAGTAAGTAAGGACAGCCAGGTGAAGGAGGTATCGATCGGCTGAACTTCGGGCCAGTGTCCAAGGCCCGTCCCCGCGCTCACGTGCGTCGCTGGCAACGGCGGGGTGTGAAGCTGAGCGTTCAAGCCCAAGGGCGCCTCGGCCATCGAGGAGTCACAGGCGAGGGGAAGGCTGGACGGGCGAACGCGAGTGAACCCCTGACGACGCCCCGTGATTTCAAGACCGCGCGATGGCATGCAAACGGCGGTCACAGGACCCGGTGCTGTGAGGCATCGAGCGACCCTCAGGAAGCTGAGACCTGAGGGGAGGACACCGCTGGTCCCGGGGTAAAGGGGGCGCCCACCCCAGCCGCGTCTTACTGGTGCGGAACGTGGAAACCCCGTCGAGGTCCAGGTGAAGAGCCTGGTAGGCCGACCGCAAGGAGAGCTGAACTCCCCGGCGGGAGAAGGATGATCCAAGAAGCGAAGGCCGGTGGGCCGAAAGGCCGGAGGAAAGCGGGAGGACGGGACCTTCACCCGCTCCCGCATAACTCGCCGGATACGGGCCCTGGTGGCCCGGCCCGAAAGGGCGCCCACGTGGATCAGGTGAGCCTTTGAAGTCACCGCTGCAAGGACGTCGGAACCGAAGGACAAGTTAGGTACTGGAGGCGCGAATTGGGGGGCACGGTCTTGGCTGAGCTCTCGGCGGCTGCGGTGAACGGACCTGAGGACGAGACCCTTGACTGGCACAGCATCGACTGGGCCGAGTGCGAGGAGAACGTACGGCGCCTGAGGCAGAGGATCTTCAAGGCGACGCAGGACGGGGACCTGAAGAAGGTCCGCAACCTGCAGAAGCTCATGCTGCGGAGCCGGAGCAACACGCTGGTCAGCGTGAAGCGGGTGACGCAGCAGAGCAGTGGTCGCAAGACCGCCGGCATCGACGGGGAACGAGCCCTCACCCCAGCGGCGAGGGGGAAACTGGCGGCCGAGATCCATCGGTCGTCCCAGCCCTGGAAGGCCAGGCCGGTCAAGCGCGTGTTCATCCCGAAGAGCAACGGGAAACAGCGACCGCTCGGCATTCCGGTCATCCGTGACCGGGTGCTCCAGGCCCGCGTGAAGAACGCGCTGGAGCCCGAGTGGGAAGCGCGGTTCGAGCCGAGGTCCTACGGCTTCCGGCCCGGCCGCGGCTGCCAGGACGCGATCATGGCGATCTTCCTGACGTTGAAGGGCAAGTCCTCGAAACGTCAGTGGGTGCTGGACGCGGACCTGTCGGCGGCGTTCGACCGCATCGACCACAACCACCTGATGTCCTCCATCGGCCAGTTCCCTGCCAGGGGCCTGATCCGGGGCTGGCTCAAGGCGGGAGTGGTCGACCGAGGTCGGTTCGCACCGACGGAGGAGGGAACTCCTCAAGGCGGTGTGATCAGTCCGCTGCTGATGAACGTCGCTCTGCACGGATTGGAACAGGCCGCAGGGTGCCACTACAGGGTGGCGCGGGCCGGGCGAGAGCTCGGCGCATCCCCCGGCACTCCCGTGCTGGTGAGGTACGCCGACGACTTCGTGGTGCTCTGCCACGATGAAGCCCAGGTGCACCAGGTCAGGGCTCGGCTGGAGGACTGGCTGAAGCCGAGGGGTCTTCGCTTCAACGAGGAGAAGACCAAGGTCGTCCACCTCGACGAGGGGTTCGACTTCCTCGGCTTCACCGTCCGCCGGACGGGCGGCAAGCTGATCATCAAACCGAGCACGGCGGCCTGCAAGAGGCTCCGGGAGCGGTTACGGACCGAGGTGAAGTCCCTGCACGGGGCCAACGTCGAGGCCGTTCTGCGCAGGCTCGTCCCGATCGTTCGCGGTTGGGCGGCCTATTACCGGGCGATGTCCTCCACGACGACGTTCGCGTCGTTGGACCACTACATGTGGCGTCTGACCTGGAACTGGGCCAGGCGAGGCCATCCCAAGAAGTCGAGGTACTGGATTGTTGACCGGTACTTCGGCAGGTTCCACCCGTCCAGGCAGGACCGGTGGGTCTTCGGTGACCGCGACAGCAACGCTTTCCTGCCCAAGTTCGCCTGGACCGGCATCGTCCGCCACCAGCTCGTCAAGGGCGGAGCGTCCCTGGACGACCCCGCGCTCGCCGAGTACTGGCAGGACCGCCGCCGCAGAAAGGCGCCACCGCCGATGGACAAGACCAGTCTTGTCCTGGCGGTCCGGCAGCAGGGGCTCTGCCCCCTCTGCAAACAGGCGCTGATCGCCGGAGCCGAATACGAACCGGACAGTCCACGCGAGTGGATCAATTGGTTCGCGGCCTCGAAGAAGATGCTCCACAAGCATCACTTCACCTACCGGCGACACGGCGGCACGGACGAACGGACCAACCTTCGCCTCGTGCACTCCGAATGCCATCGCCAGCACCATGCGGGCGACGGCGAACGGGCCACATCAACCTGCTGACCTGCGAAGCCCTCGTGGCTTGCTTGAGCCGGATGCCGGGATGACTGGCACGTCCGGTTCTGAGGGGGCCGGGTCACGGCAACGTGATCCGGCTACCCGACTTAGGCGGGATGTTCTGGGTCCGGGCGTTGTGTTTTCAGGAGCGACAGCCTCATGATGACCATCATGTTTTCTGCAAGCTCTGCCTGGTTGGGCCTCGTGGTGGGTGTCGCGCTGCTTCTGGAGGTCGCGGTGCTCTTCGTGATCGGCCAGCGGCGGGATGAGGCCAAGCGCCGTCCGCGCAGCCGTCAAGTGCCGATGTTGTTCTGCATGGGTGTCATGTTGGCCACCTCCGGTGCGGCGCGTCTGCGTGGGTGGACCGGGATCGGCATGACGGTGGTGCTCGGGGTCGGGATGGTTGCCGCCGTCGCGACCGTCGTCTTCGCGATCCGGTCGCTGGCAGCCCGGGCTTCTGCGCAGCGTCGAGCCACACCACCGTTGTAGCGAGTGGGTGAACCGCGACGTGGGCTGGTCCCTGGTTTCTGCGGCCCCGATGCCTGGTCAAGAAGAGCAACGCAGGATCATCGGAATGTGAAGCCAGATTGGGCCCGCGCGGCCTGCTCCGATTCTGCTCTGTGTGGGATCTCGAAGGAATACCTGGGCGACCTGATCGCCGAGTTGGCGAGCCCGTGGTCGGCAGCACGGGGCTCCGATCAGCACGATCGACGCGGTCATGCCCGGTTGCGGGCGTCCGGTGCCGGCCCGGACCACCGGCTGGTATTCACCGACCAGGGTATTGGTCACCCTGGTGGCACTGCGCTGGGGGTTGTCCCACCGGGTACTGGCGGTTCTGTTCGGGGTGTCATGTTCGACGATTGATGGGCGGTGGCAGAGGTGCGTCCGCTGCTGGCCGCCCGCGGGTTCGCCGTTCCGGGACGGCCCGGCGTCCGGCTGCGAACCCTGGCCGATGTGTTCGCCTACGCCGAGGCCGAGGGAGTCACGCTGCGCTGCGGCTCGACGGTACCGAGGTGCAGGTGCGCCAGCCGAAGGCGCATCGGCCCGGCCGCAAAGCGTTTGTGTCGGGCAAGAAGCGCCAGAACACCGGGAGAGCGGTGATGATCAGCGACGGGCAGGGCCGGGAGCTGTGGCTCGGTGCGGTCCGTCCCGGGCGCATGCACGACGTCACCCAAGTCCGTACGGACGGCATCGAAGAACAACTGCGCCTGCACCCCGGCGTTCACGCCGAGGTCGACTCCGGCTACCAGGGTCTGGCCCGCGACTACCCCGATCAGGTCAGCGCCCCACCGAAGAAGCCGGAAGCACAGGCAGGGCCGAGCAAGCGCAACTTCTACGACCATGCCCGACGTCGCCAGTCGCAACGGCGGATCATGGTCGAGCACGCCATTGCCGAGCCGAAGCAGTGGCGGCCACTTCAACGCTGGACCGGGCGCCGCGACGACCGCGCTGTGAAGGCAGGGGAACCTGCCAGGCTCCCCTGCCTTCACTGGAATTAAGTTGACCTAGTCGGTGGGCCTACCGGTAGCCGTTCCAGTAGTCCTGGCTGCCGGGGCAGTAGTGGTAGGTGTTCGACGCCCACACGGCCTGGCCGTTCTCCCACAGGACGAAGTTCCCGTCGGTCTGCACGATCGCGATCGTGTCCGCCCCGTGCCAGGTCTGGGTGTTCCACGTGACGCTCTGGCCCCCCGTGGTGACGTCTATCGAGTAGGTGGCCATGTTGCCGTCGGACCAGAAGTCCCACCTTTGGTAGTGATTGCTGGTGGGGTCGCTGTAGCCAGATGCCCACACGGCTTGCCCGGCCGAGACGGTGCGGCCCAGTCCGTAGGAGTAGCCGCCATACCTGCAGTACAAGACGAGGTTGCCGTCGTTCTGGAACCGCAGGTAGGTGAAAGCGCTGTTGAACGTCTTCGGGGCCGACCACTCGCTGCTGGTGTGCAGGGTGGAGGTGTGGGTGCACTGGGAGGTGTCGACGCCGGATGACAACGGGTAGCAGACGTAGCTGGTCGCGGATGCGGCGGGTGCGGACGCCAGGCCGAGTCCGGCGATCAGGCCGGCGGACGCTGTGAGGGCCGCCAGGCGGCCGAAAGTTCGGGTGTGTCTGGCGCTGCGGAGCTTGAACATGGTTGCTGTCTCCTGCGATTGAGCGGCACGGCCACGTTTGAGGCCACGTTTGTGTGAGGCGCGCGGAGTGGGCGGTCCTTCCTCGGCGGCTAGTCCAGTGTTTCTGGGTGCCGGGAAGGCCCAGTCGTTCGGTCAGGAACGTGAGGATCTCGGCTCGGGCAGCCGCAGCGGGGGTGTCTCCCCGATGCCGGGCAAACCAGAATCTATGACGGCTGCGGGTAGCGCGAAGGACCTGTTTGCACTGTGAAGCGGTCCCTCCGGTGTCGGTCTGCACAGCGAGCCTTGTTGTGCCCCTGCCAGCACCTGCTTACTCTGCGACTGAACCGACTTGCGAGTCTCTCTCGGGGGGGCGACATGCACGGTGATCTGCGTGCGGACACGGCGGCTGCCGGACGGATTCGACGGGCCGACGACGTGCTGGATATGCAGCGCGCCGCCCGCAAAGGCGGCACCAAGCCAGTGCTTCGCTGGCTGGCGGGCCGCACCGGCGCCAGCGTCTTTCTGATGAACTCCGCGGGTACTCCGGCCCACCCGCCCCACGCTCCCCTCGGCGACGCCGAGCGCGGTCTCGCGCTGCGCGGTGCACGAGAGTTGGCTGAGCGGCGGCTGGGATCCGTTGCCATCGACCAGGACGGACTCACCTGCATCGTCCTTCCCCTCGACGGATCGCGGGGTGCCGCCGCCCCCCTTCTCGCTGCCGTTGCGCCCCATCCGGCACCACGTGAACTCCCGCTCCTGCTTGCGGATGCCACATCCGTGCTGAGCCTGAGCTGGCTGGCCGAACACACCCGGCGCAAGCAGCGACGACTGAGGATCGCCGAAGCCGGGACGCGCGAAGCAGTCCTGCATTTGCTGCTGAACGGCCATACGTCCGCTGCGCGCCAGATCGCGAGGGCGCTGCGCCCGGCTCTGCCGGCGATGGTGCGGGTGTACGTCATCGAGGGTCCGCCGAGGGTTCGCGGCCAACTGGTCGGGGAACTGACCGATGCGGCCGACGGCGCGTGGATCGTGCCGTGCCCGGTGTACGCCGACCACCTCTTCCTACTTGCGCCCGATGACGGCGCCCCGGCACCGGTCTGGCCCCCCGAGCTGGCGGCCGCCTGCTGGATCGGAGAGAGCAGCGCCGTGACCCTGCGGGAAACCGCCACCGGCTACGCCCAGGCGTTCCATGCTCTCGCCGCCGCACGCGGCCGCCCCGAACGGCATGCCTCCTTCGCGGCCAGCCCCGACCTGGCACCGACCATCGGACCCGCTGCGGCGACCTGGGCCGAGGCCCTTTTGACACCGATCCGTACCCACCGCGCCAGGCGGGCCCAGGACCCCGACAGCGCGGAACTGCTAGCCACCGCCGCGTCATGGCTCAGCTTCTCCTCCCGTGCGACGGCCCACCTGGATATTCACCGCAACACCCTGAGCGCGCGCATGGCATGCATCGAAGAACTGCTCGGCTTGGACCTGCATCGGCTCGCCGACCAAGCCGCACTTGCACTTGCTCTGCGCACCGTCGCCGCACAGGTCCCGCCGCCGCCCGAGGGCGACGCCGCACGGGCGGGAGAAATGTTGCCCACCTTGGACGAGCTCCTGTTGCTGCCCCGCGTCGGGGCGTGGGCCCAACAACAGTTCCGTCCCGTCACCGCACCCGACGTTCCAGCATGCATCGCGGAGACCCTCACCACCTGGCTGCGCCTCGACGCACGCATCGGCCCCACCGCGACCGCACTGTCCATCTCGACATCCACAGTACGCAAGCGCCTGACACGTAGCGAAGCACTGCTCAAACGCTCGCTTCTACGCTCCCCCAGCGCCACCCATGACCAATGGCTCGCACTACGCGCCCTCGACCTGGCCCAGCCGAACGAAGTGCCACGCCACTTGCCGGCCTCTCCGTCAGCACATGATGAGGCTGCCTGCGCCGGGCTGGGCACGTCGCGTAGCCATAGGGCAGCTCACGGCGCTGAACTGCCCTTTTGGGTTCAGAAATAGCTTCTCAGCGCATTCCCGGAGCCGGGGCGCGGTCAGCGCTGGATGTGGGGCGCAGGGGGTGCCGTCGGTGTGGTTAAACTCGATGCACAGCCACGTGCCCGCACCGAAGCGGCGGTTGAGTTTCCAGTCGGCCATGGACACGCGTGCCAGGCCGGAGGTGAGGGGGGTGGCGTCCTTCCAGCGGGTGAGGATGTGGCGCCGGCCGCCCGGACCTGTCGTGCAGAGGCGGGCGCGTACGCCGGTACCGAGGTGGTCGATCCAGCCTCCGGCATGCCGGACCATCAGTCCCTTGCCCGTGACGCTCAGGCTGACCTGGTTGTCCCGGACGGTCGCATCCGCGTGCGCGGGTGCGGCGGTCGCGGCCAGGGCGATGACGGTGAGCGCGACGGTGGTCATTCGCTTCATGCCCGGCCAACTCCCCTGCTCTGTCTGCCGGTCACGGCCGGGCGGTGAGGATCACCCGCACCGGGATGCTGGGGCGCCCGTCGGCGGCGCGCGGGCGCCCACCGCGCGCGAGCACCATCCCGCCGGCCCCGATCCCCTCGCCCGCCGCTCCTCATCCACCCCGCCCCCATTCCTCTTTCTTCCTGCTGTGGGGCGTCGGTGAGGGGGGAGTAGAGGGGATGTCCGCCTCCCGACCGCACCCGGATCAGCGTGGTGACCTGTGAGAATGCGGCGGGGGTCATTGGGGGGTGGGGACGGGTTGCCGGAGGGGTTGTCGGCCCGGTCTGGGGCAGGGTTGTCGGATCGTGACCATGGTCGGGGCCCGGTGGTCGCCGGTCCGGTCAGGGCCGATTGGTGGCCTGGCCCGCAGACGGCGCTGCGCGAGGGCGGGGCCGCGGCTGCGGGAGGGCGAGAGGCGATGGTCGATGTGGATGCGGGCGGCGGGGACTGGCTGGCGCTGACGGTGCTGGTCCAGTACCGGGCGGTGACAACGGAGCAGCTGCATCTGCTGATCGCGCCGGGGGTGCGGGTCACGCTCCGATGAAGCTCACTGTCTCTGTCATGTCCGCCCGCCCGGTACGGAGCCGTGGCACGCCATCCTTCTCGAATCCCGCCGCGACACCGCAGAACAGTGCGAGTTTGTCATCGACTCCGACTATCTGGCTGACGGTCTTGCGATACATCGTCCACATCACCTGAGGGCAGCTGTGCAGCCCTTCCGCCCTCAGTAACAGCATGACCGTCTGCAAGTACATCCCCGCGTCCCCCCACTGTCCGGGCCCCATCGTCCGGTCGAGGTAGCAGAACAGTACGACCGGCGCCCCGAACGCCTCCGAGTTCAAGGCGGCGATCTTCGTGGGCCTGTCGGGGTCGTCGCGCTTGATTCCCAGCGCTTTGTACCGCTGGACGGCCGCAGCGGAAAAACGGTCCAGATACGGCGAGGTCAGTCCGGCCGGGTACATCGGATACTCCCGTTCATCACCCGGGTCTCTCGCCAGCGCCCTGTCCGTCGCGCGTCTCTTCAGTTCGGCCAAGGGCTCGCCGGTCACGACGTAGGCATGCCATGGCTGGAGGTTCCCGCTCGACGGAGCCCGCGTCGCTGCAGCCAGCACTCGTTCGAGTACCTCCTTGGGCACCGGCTCATCGCTGAACGCCCGCACAGCCCGGCGGCTGTCCACAGCTTCATACACATCCACGTCTGCTGGTCCTCTCACTCCATGGCGGGCAGCGAAGACACAAGGATGATCATCGCACCAGGCGAGCAGACCGGGCGGAGCTTTGGCGCTGCCAAAACTGGCCGACATTCCTGTGCCCACCGATCACGAAGTGCTGCTGAAAATTCATCTGCATGCGCTGTCGGCTCTCATCGACAAAGCCAGCTGTCGGCCCGGAACATCGGTCAGCTGCTGCACGGTGCCACGTTCTGCGGGGCGAGCGCGGCCTCCAGCCGGTCCAGCCGTTCGTAAAGCGCACGGACCAGGCGGGCGCGGTTCTGGACGCAGAGCACGGTTCCCTCCAGTGGGACGCACAGCCGGCCTTCCGCCTCGCGCAGCACGACATCGGCGAGCGCCGGGCGCCCGCTGCTCTTCGGGAGCTGGCTCGCGCGGCGTCGGACGTCGGAGGCGACCGCGCGGGCGTGGCCGGTCAGCTGGAGGGCGATCTGCTCGTAGTCGCGGATCGTGAGCGTGTCCTCGCCGGTCCACGCGAGGACGGCCTTGACGAGGCACTCGTACGGCTCGCGATCCAGCGGGAACTCCGCCTCGATCAGCCCGTCGGGGTCGTACAGGACCGTGTGGCTGCTGGTGTGCATGGCGGGCCTCGCTGCTGGGGCGTCGTCGCGCGGCGCGGTCACCGCTGGGGGTCCTCGCCGCTGCCGTCCCCGTCGTTCTGGTCCTCGCCGTGCTGACCGAGGAACCGGGCGAAGCCCCGGCCTGCTCGGGCCAGCAGGGCCGGGGAGGGAACGCCGTAGACGGGTGGCTCGGCCTCGGACAGTGTGATCTCCACAGCAGAAGGCCCGGGAGTTCTTGGAGGCGATCACCTGGTGCTTGAGGTCCGGGTGGTGGTAGTCGACTCCGGTGTCCAGGACGGCGATCTTGACTCCCTTCCCGGTGTAGCCGGCCTTCCACGCGGTCGGTGCGCCGATCTGCGGCCCGGACTTGTCGTCGGAGGCCTTGCGGACGGCGTCCAGCCAGAAGTGCGCGACCCCCGGGACGGCCTTGTCGCCCTCGGTGACCGCGTTCCACAGCCTGCCGGGATCCTGCTTCGGCGCCCGGACCGCTTCCGCGTCGAGGGACGTCAGGGTCCGGCGCACGGTGGCCGCGTCCCGTACGTCCTTGCGGGCGGCGGACGCCGTGCCCTTGAAACCGATGATGACCTTGACGCCGTCGTGCTGGTCCCTGCGGTTCGCCGTCTTGTTCAACTCTGTTGTGTCGAAGAGCCGTTGGTCGATCCGTCCGGAGGCGACGAGGGCGGCGGCGTCGGTTGGCACGACCAGGGTGTGGCCGCGGACGGTACGGGTCTGGAAGGGCACGTGCTCACGCCCCTTGGCCCGCCGTACGCCGACGATCTTGCCCTTGGCGTCCACGGAGACCCGGTCGCCGGTGATGAGCGTGATGCTGTGGTCGGGGGTGAGGACGCCCGGTGACGCGGCCACGGTGGCCGTCGCCCCGGCCTCCCCGGTCTGTACCAGGGCGACGGTGAGGGTCGTGGTGGTCGTCAGTGCCACGCAGGCGCGTATCAGGTTGCTGGGCTTTCTCGGCAAGGTCCCTCCCTGTGGGCATCGTGCCGTTCGATCTCGCTCACCATGAGGCACACGAAGACGTTCCGGTTCCCAACATCCTTTCAATTATGAACAGTTGACGATCGGGAGCGTTCCAGAACAGAAACGCCCCACAGCTTCAGCCACCGCGGCTGTGCTGCCGCTAACGGAGCGCGGCGAGCCGACCCGCGCAGGGTGTCTACGGTCCCTGGGCGCTGATCAAGAGCGCCCAGGGCGATTCCACCGCCGCCGGATCACCGCCATCGGCGTCTTCCACCCGCTGCTGCAGGGCCTGGGTCCGGAACGGCGAGTTCATCCTGATGAGCAGCTGGTCCAGCTCCTCAAGGGCGAGTAGGCCTTGCCGCGGCGCCGGGAGGTTCGGCCGCTGACAGAGCACTGCGGCGACCAGGTCCGAGTCGCCCTGAAGGACGAACTCGGCTGGGCCGGCTCCAGGTCCGCTCCGACCGCGCCATCCGCCGCCACCAAGCTCTGGTCAACTGTGCCTTCTCCTTCTGCTGGGACCAGTGGTTCGCCCCACCCGGACCCTTGGATGCCACCGCGCCGGACCCCTGCCCCTACCAGAGGGCGAAGCGGGGCCCAGCCATACCCCACCAGCACCCACCGCCCTGCTGGCCCAGGGCCTTACTCGCCATCCGGTCCTGGCTCACCCCCCAGGGCTGATGCGTTCTCAGCCCGCGAGATGAGCTGATCGCTTGCCTACGCACCGCCGTGGGCGGTTCGCCCGGTTCGGCAACGAGAGACGCGACCCCTGATGATCAAGGTTGTCGAAGCCTTTGATCACGAACAGGGGTCGCGTTCGCGTGCCATCCTCCCTGATCGGTGTCCTGCAGCGCCACTGCGAGGACATCGACTCCGCCTGCCCGGATCCGGAACCGTCGCAACTCATCTCCCTGGCCGAGGTCTTGGGTCGGATACCCGATCCACGCCGGGTCCGTGGCCGCCGCTACCGCCTGGGCTCCCTGCTCGCCCTGTGCCTGGTCGCCGTCCTCGGCGGAGCTAGGTCCCTGGCCGCCGTCTCCCGCTTCGCCGCCAATACCCCCTCCGACCTGCGCAAACTACTCGGACTGGCCTCCAGTACACCGAATGCCTCGACGCTGGGACGACTCCTGTCCCGCCTGGACGGCGACGCCCTGGACGACGCCGTGGGCTCCTGGCTCGCCCGGTACGCCGCCGACCCGGTTGACGAACCCAGCGAAAGGCTGGTCGGCCTGGCCGTCGACGGCAAGACGGTGCGCGGATCCCGCACCGGCGGCGAGGCCGTCCACCTGCTCGCCGCTGCACTGCACGCCTGTCAGACTGTGATCGCCCAGCGCCAGGTGGCCGCGAAGAGTCGAGTAGCCGGGGGGAGTTTCGCCCCCCGGCTCTCACGGAACCGTGCGTAAAGATCTCCCTTTACACGGCTCTTGCCATCCTGATCACCAGCCCGAGGACGCTGCGGTGGTCACCTTCCACTGGGCGAACATGCGGGGATAACGCTTCGCGATCTCCCCCATCTTCCTAAGGGCCTTGCACAACGCCGAGAGCCGCCTGTACTTCTTGCGGATCCATCGCACCAAGTAGGCGTTGATGCGCTGCAGGAGAGGGATCAGGGCCGATCGGTAGAACCGGCCGTAGTAGTTGATCCAGCCCGCCACGATCGGATTGATCCGTCGGGCGAGCTCAACGAAGGAGAGGTCGGACCGCCGGTGAAGACGCCAGCTGCGTACTTCCCTGCCGATCCTCTTCAAGGCGTCCTTGCTGATCGCGGGCTCGAAGGACAGGAACCGCCTGCCCTGCTTGTCCTGCGACTTGCGCGCGCGGAACGTGTACCCGAGGAAGGTGAACTCCCTGTGCTCATACGAGCCCTGGCGTTTCCCGTCCCGGCAGTAGACGATCCTGGTCTTGTCGGGATGCAGCCGCAGCCCGACTTCCTCCATCCTGTCCGTGAGCGCGGCCAGCACCTGGCGGGCCTGACGCTCCGAGACGCAGTGCACGACCGCGTCGTCGGCGTAGCGCTCGAACGTGACGGTCGGGAACTCCCGGTCCAGCCACATGTCGAACGCGTAGTGCATGAACAGGTTCGCGAGCACGGGCGAGACCGCTGAGCCCTGTGGGGTTCCGCGGTCCCGCTGCTGCAAGGTGCCGTCGGGCAGTTGCAGCGGTGCTTGAAGCCACCGCCGCACATACAAAATCACCCAGACGGCGTCGGTGTGCGCTTCCACGGCCTTGACGATGAGGTCCCACCGGACGCTGTCGAAGAACTTCTCGATGTCGAACTCGACCACCCAGTCCTTCCTCCAGCAGCGTTCCCGACAGGACTCCACCGCGTCCAGCGCCGACCGCCCGGGCCGGTAGCCGTAGGAGTCACCATGGAACACAGGTTCCACCTGGTCCATGAGGTGCCTGGCCACTACGGTCTGGGCGATTCGGTCGGCCACCGTGGGCACGCCCAAGATCCTCACGCCGCCGCCGGGCGACGCCTTGGGGATCTCCACCGCTCGCACCGGCGGTGGAAAGTACGTCCCTGACGACATTCGATTCCAGATCTTGTACAGATTGTTCTTCAGATCCTTCTCAAATTCCTCAATGGACTGCCTGTCCACACCCGGCGCACCTTTATTCGCCTTCACTCCCTCGTATGCCTCCCAGACCGTCCGCTTTGAAATATAAAACGGCTTGGCCGATGACTTCAACGTGTCCATGCAGTTCCTCCCGGAGAACATCCGGTTGTCTGAATACACAACGTCGCGAATGGCCCGGCCCCTTCGCTCCACCCCTATTACGGAGGTTTCATCACTACTACGAGCCGGTCCGCCGGCGCACCTCGCATCGGTACTCGGCCCCTCACGGTTCCAGCCGCTTGGGGTACTCCCTCTCGCCACTCCTACCAGGGCGGACAGTGTCGAGGAGCGCCTTCTCCTGTTCCGTACGGAAGCGGCAGATCAGGCTCACGTCGTCTTCATGCCGGACACCGCCTGGCCAATAAGCGGGCACCCACCAGGCTCATCCCGGGACTCATTACACACCCCGGTTCTGATGTCGTCTAAGATCTTTCGACACTTCAGCAACGATTCACTTGCGTTCGTCTTCCTGATCCCCACCTGACGCCTCTTACGGCGCCTTTTCCTCAATCGCTCACCACGACAGTCTTCGGCTAACGCAGCATGAGGCGGTTTGAAGCCTCCCCCCGCAGGGCGACTCCGAAGGGCCAAACACCTTCATCTCCCGTACAGCATTACTTCGAGCAGCTTTCCTACAATCAGCTCCCCTACGTATTCAGGACACACGCAACGAAATCCCCGCCTTCGCCCCATTGCTGGACCGCATCGCCTTGCGCGGCGTCGTCGTCACCGCCGATGCGATGCACACCCAGCGCGCCCACGCCGAGCACGTCATCACGGCCGGCGGCCACTACCTCCTGGTCGTCAAAGGGAACCAGAAGAAGCTGCGCAAGCAACTGCGGCGCCTGCCCTGGCGGGACATCCCGCTGCAGGCTCGCACCACCGGGGCCGGGCACGGCCGCCGCGAGGTCCGCCGCCTAAAAGTCTGCACCGTCCAAACCGGTCTGCTCTTCCCGTATGCCGTCCAGGCCATGGAGATCAAACGCCGCCGCACCCACCGCAAGACCGGCAAGGTCGAGACGAAGACCGTGTACGCGGTCACCAGCCTGCCGCCTGAGCAGGCCAGCCCGGCACGGCTCGCCGAACTCATGCAGGATCACTGGTCAGTCGAAGCCCTGCACCACATCCGAGACGTCACCTACAGAGAGGACGCTTCGCGGATACGTACCGGCACCGCACCCCGCGCCATGGCCACCCTGCGCAACCTCGCCATCGGACTCATGCGCCAAGCGGGCTGGACCAACATCGCAGCCGCAGCCGATCACTACCGGTCACGCCCCCAGCACGCGACAGCCATGCTCCGACTCACAGCGTGAGAACGCATCGCCCCTGGCTCACCCCCGCCATCACCCTCAGCCGGTGGTGACGAGTCTGGACGGACACGGACCCACCCTCCGAGCTCCAGGCCCTGATCGACGCGGTCACCACCAGACACAGCATTGACCTCTACCTCCGGATTCAACGAACTACCGGTAGTACTGCTGTTCCTACCCTCGCGACTGGCAGCTGCCGTTTTACTGGAGGAAGATCAGGCACGCAAAGGATCCGGCGAGTTCGTCGACCACGGCCGTCGGACCTTCATGCCGTGAGATGGCGACGCCGCCCTGGTTGTGACCTGGCCCCGCAGCGCCGCAGACCCCGAACCGGAGACAGTCAGAAGCCGTTGCACAAACCGAATCTGAGGCTTAGAAACTTCAATAATCACGAAGCCCGTGCCTGCTCTGCCATGTGCCCCAACTGGTCACAACCCGCCCAGCCGCACGACCCCGGAATTTGCAACCGCCCTGGCTTGACCGGCGACCTCACTTCAGAAGAGCCGCATGCAAAAAGGCGCGATTACACGCAACTCCGGAAGGATTTGAGTTAGTTGTCACGGGTGGCGTTAGCATTCAAAATCGCGGGGTGCACGCACTGTGTCACAATCCATGCGCACCCTCTCAGATAAATCCCTCCTTTAGGAAAGCGACAGGCACTTATGAGTACGGCAACCGACGTTCCCATGGCCGATGTGCGCGACATGTATGTCGCGCACACCGTGTTCCGCCGCGAGTTCGGCCTCGCCCCGGGGCTCATACGCGGTGTCAGCGACGGTGACATCACACGCTCCAAGATTGTGGCAGCGCATCTCGACCTCGTCCTCGGGATGTTGCTGACCCACCACGAGGGCGAGGACCTGCTGGTGTGGCCCAGGCTGCTGGAGCGCGTCAGCGAGGAGATCGCTCCGGTGGTCCACCTGATGGAGGAGCACCACGGGAGGATGCACACTCTTTGCGACGAACTGATCGCGCAGCTGAAGTCCTGGCGTTCCAACGCCTCCTCAGCCGAGGGTGAAACGGTCGCCACTACCTGCGAACGGCTCAACGAGGTCCTTTTCGAGCACATGGGCCTTGAGGAGGAGAAGATCCTGCCGCTCGCGGCGAAGTACATCACCGCCAAGGAGTGGCACGAGTTCGCCGAGCACGCCTTGGCCGAGACACCCAAGAAGAACCTGCCACTGGGCCTCGGACTGGCTCTTTACGAAGGCGATCCTGAGGTCATGAAGGGCGTACTGAAGGAAGCTCCTCTTCCCCTCCGTCTCGTCATGCCCGTCATCAGCCGCCGCCTCTTCCGGTCTCACGCGAAAAAGGTCCACGGCACCCCTACCCCGCCCCGCGCGAGCGCCTGACGTGAAGGACGAGCACGAGTTCTCCGACGCGGGCGGACTGCCGCCTGACGCTTCCGTCGGCCTGCGGCCCCGGCCCTGACCCGGGCTCCGCGACCATCTCGTCGCCGGACTGGATCTCCGTCATCGCCTCCCGGGTGATCCCCCAGGGCCCCGTCGAGTGCCCGGATCGTCCCGGCTTGGGGTGTTGATCTTGGTGGTGGGTCCCGGAAGCAGGTGAACACGGCGCCTGTGGATCATGTAGTTCTCTACGCTGCAAGATCCACGAAGGTGCCGTGTTCGTTCCTCCACCATCCCCTGTCGCTGTCCCCATGCCTCATGCGCCCTGCCTGGAAGGCCTCGGCGAGAGTGCCGCCAAGGAGCAAGTCCACTGCCTGGTCGCCGAGTTCGAGTCGGTCTGTGATCCGAGAGGGGCTTGCGGAGTGCGGTACCGGCTCTCCTCGCTGCTGGCCCTGGTGGTCTGCGCGATGCCCCCGTCCGGCCCCGACTTGATCACCGCGGCGGCGGAGTGGTGTCGGCGTGCGACGCCGGAGGAACTGGCCGCCCTCGGGCGGCCCTTCCACCCACTCCTTGGCCGCTCGGGTGCCGACCCCTCATCCTGTGTAGTGCGGGTCCGGTCCGAACCGTCCTCACGGCTCTCGCAACGGTCACACCTTCCTTTCACGAACCCTCCCCAGGCCCTTCGACGCCACCTGCGTCAGCAGTTGTTCGCCATTGCTGTTTGAGGCACAGGCCCGTCCGCGCCGACTACCTCGACAGCGTCGTCTGGGACCACATCATCGGCGTGATCGCCGACCCGCACCTGATCCGGTCCGAGATCGAAAAGCGGCTGGACCGCGCCCGCACCAGCGACCCCGCCATCCGCCACCCGCCACCCGCCACCCGCCACCCGCCACCCGCCAGCGCAGCCGACTCGAACTGGCCCTGCCAAGGCCACGGAAGCGATCACGCGCATGATCGAAGCGTTCCAGGAACAGCTGATCACCCTCGATGAACTGCGGGCCGGGATGCCCGGCCTGCGGGCCAGCAAGACCAAGAACAGTCGGCGGGAGCGGTCCGGGTCGCGGATTCACTGCCGCAACTCGTTCTCACTCAAAAGTGGAACCAGGCGCGTTCTGGGAAATGTTTGTGGCAGCACCCAGGGTCATGACGGAACCTCAGATCGCACCCACGTCCGAAGCGGACGACGTCGGGCGCCACCCCTGCCCACGTTGTAACGCTCAGCCAGGCTGACGCTGACGCTCACGCTCCGGGGCGGTCGCCGGCACTTACCGCACCGGCCGCTTCACCAAGGTGCCCCGTCCATACCCGGCCAGTTCGTCCCCGGTGTCCGCGCCGCATTCCTGACCACCGCAGCACTGAGCTTACGAAAATCTTGTATGAGCCGAGAGCCACACCCATCGGTGATCGTCAGTTGCGCAGCGACAAGCAGGGGTAGGTGAGGCCGGTCAGTAGCCGGGTCACAGTCCTCGATCAGGGCTGGAGACCTCTGGATCGGGGCGGGTCAGGCTGTTTCCCGGCAGTTGACAGGCCGCGCGTAGAGCATCCAGCTTCTCTGCGTCAGTGGTCTCGTGAGGGGCCTCGCGTTTTCCGGACAGGCATCTGACTGTCTATTTCACGCGGCGATTCGCAACTTCTCGTGCTCGGCGTGGACTTCGCGCGGAGGG
>NZ_JBEXET010000033.1:0-85011 GCF_040606415.1 Streptomyces sp. NPDC005423
CCTCTCACCAGTCGAGTTCGAACAACAACAGAGAGCACGTAAACTCACACTCGCAGCATGAACCCCCGTGTCCACACTCCGGGGGACGCCTCACATCCCGCCCGCACCCGGACCCACCGTCACAACGGCCGGCTCCGGCTCCGGCTCCGGCTCCGGCGACAGAATGCCCGGCGGTCGCCGTCCACCATCGGTGGCCTCAAGCCATTGCCCGAACACCACCTCGGCGGCCTCCAACCGGGCCACCTCCAGCTCGAGTTCGCCCAGCTCCTTGCGCAGCAGCTCGGCACGTTTCACCAGCTCAAGCCGCCGCTCGATCGTCCACGTGAGTACGTCCGTCATGAACATCCCTCCCGACGCGGAACCTACGCAGCAGCCCCCGAACCTCACGCCAGAACCCGCGAGAACGCCCACGCCAGACGATCTCGTGCTAACGATCACCCCACCTGCCAGCGTGAGGCCCGCACCGGCGCATCACACCAGCCCCACTGAACTGCGGAAACGAGCATGGCGCAGCCTCACTGGGGCACCCGGTCGGCGCCACGCGACTGTTGGACGTCTGCTGCACGCGATGGGCTATAGCCTGCAAGGCACGGCGAAAACCACTGAAGGTGCACGCCACCCGGACCGCGACGCCCACGGCTGCCATTCCCTACGGGGTCTACGACCTGGCCACCAACACCGGCTGGGTCAACGTCGGGACCGACCACGACACCGCCGAGTTCGCCACGGAGTCCATTCGCCGCTGGTGGCGCCGTCGTGGGCGGGTGGACCATCCGGACGCGGACCGGTTACTGATCACCGCGGACGCCGGCGGATCGAACAATCCCCGCTACTGGACCTGGAGGAAGCAGCTGCACACCTTCGCCCGCGAGAGTGGACTGGAGGTCACAGTGTGTCACTTTCCGCCCGGTACTTCGAAGTGGAACAAGATCGAGCACCGGATGTTCTGCCACATCACTGCCAACTGGCGCGGCCGGCCGCTGACCAGCTACCAAGTCGTGCTCAAGACAATCGCCGCAACGACCACCGCGACCGGGCTGAAGATCGACGCCGAGCTGGACACCGGCTACTACCCCCTCGGCACCACCGTCACGACCGCCGGATTCCACGCCCTACCGATCACACCCGATGCATTCCACGGCAACTGGAACTACACCCAGGCCCCGGACCCCCCAAGCCCTTCCGAAGAACCGGCGACTCGCCGCCCCATCGACCCCGCCGTGACCCGGATGCTTACCGATCCGACACTGACCGGCATGGCACGCTCGGATTTCGCACAACTCGTGGCGGTCTCCGAGCCCTACTGGGACGCCCTGGCAGAGGCGGCCTTCCAGCGTCGCTTCCACCGACCACGGGGCTACCTCCACCTGCAAACCAGCAGCCTGGACCACTTCCACCGATTACTTGCCGCCCTCCTGCGCCGCCGCAAGGCCGCAACCAGCACCCTGATGGCCCAGATGCTGGGCGTCACACGCACCAACCTGTCCAACCAGTTCCAAGACGGCCACCGAATTCTCGACCTGCACCGCACCACCGTCACACCGATGCCTGGCTCACCCGCACGCACGCTCCAGCAACTGCAAACTCATCTCACGACCGCGGAGAACACCCACGCAGATCAACTCTGACAGTTATTCATGAACAAGCCCCGGCGGTGCCGGAGTACTGGCGCTGCACGCCCGCGGAGGTGGTGCCTTTCTTGACGAAGCCGGTGTCGTCGAGGATGAGCATTCCGCCGCCCTCGCCGAGGTTGTCGGCGACGTATGTCTGCAGGTCATCGCGGATGGCGTCGGCGTTCCAGATGGCCCCGTTCAGTAGTCGCTGCAGGCCGTCGGGGGTGTGGTGGCCGGCGTGCTCGGCCAGTCGCCAGCCGTTTTTGCGGCCGACCGGGCCGAGCAGTGCGCGGACGTAGTCGCGCATGCGGCGTCGCAGGTCGGCGCGGCTGAAACGGTGGCCGATGTGCAGGAAGAGGTCGTCGAGTTCACGGTCCCAGTTCGCGTCAGCAAGGTCATCGATCACGCTGGGAGGCTGCCCTCGTCACAGCTCGGGCAGTGCTCGGTGCCACTCGTTGGAGGGGCGCTCCGGCAAGACCACCCCTGATGGAACATCAGCCAACTACACTCCCGACGATGCCCTTTGACCAGGCCAGATAGCGAACCGCTACTGGAGCACTAGGCATCGGTGAGGGCTGGCCAGGAACTGTCGGTCGCCTCCCTCACGCTCGCATGCAGTCATCCGCGGATGGGCCCCCGCCCCGCATCGGCGCGAGCGGGCCGTATCGGCCGCCGACCACTCCTGAAGGAAAAAGAGCAACGCCGTCGGACAGATGACGGTCAGGGCGCGTCGACCGGCTACGTGGGACGATCGGCCCGGTGGATGGTGGATTCGGCACGGGAGGAGACCCCGGTGCGCGTTCTGGTCAACGGTGATCGGTGGTCCCCGCCGGGTACGTCGACGTCCTGGCAGAGGTGTGCGGCCCGTTTCGGACCGGGGCGCGGCGTTGACTGAGCGGCAACCAAAGGGCTCCGGCGCGACCACGACGCGGCGTTCGGCGCGGCTCGTCGCCGGACTCGCGGTGACGGGCCGGTCCGCCGCGACGGACACTGCCTGCGGCCTGAGGCGGGTGTGAGCTGTGGCGCGTGAACTGGTGCTCGGTGTCGACGCGGGCCACAGCGTGACCAAGGCCGTGTTGTTCGACGCCACCGGCCGAGCGGTGGCGCGGGGCAGCGGCACAGTGCCCCTGAAGACCCCTCGACCCCATTGGGTGGAGAGGGACATGGACGGTGTGTGGCGGACGGCGGCGTTCCAGGCCATCGCCGCCTGCCTCGCCGAGGTGGGACCGGACGCGGGGCGAGCCGTCGCCGCGGTGGGACTGGCCGGGCACGGCGACGGCCTGTACGCCGTCGACGAGCTCGGCCGGCCGGTGCGCGCCGGGATCGTGGCGATGGACACGCGCGCCGAACCCATGCTGGTGCAGTGGCGGGGCACTCCGGTCTGGTCGCGCGCCCTGGAGTTGTCGGGCACTGTGCCGTTCGCTGGTTTCCCGGCCGCCCTGCTGGCCTGGCTCGCCCGCCACGAGCCGGGAGCGCTTGCGCAGGCCCGTTGGCTGTTGTCCTGCAAGGACTGGCTGTGCCTGAGACTGACGGGCGCGGTGGCCACCGATCCGACAGACGCCAGTGCCTCGTTCACCGACATGCGTCGGGCGGCTACTCGCCGGAACTGCTCGATCTGTACGGCCTCGGCGCGCTCGCCCGCCTGCTGCCGCCCGTGCTGGCCAGCGACGCGGTGAGCGGAACCGTCACCCGTGAGGCCGCGGCTCTCACCGGGCTCATCGCCGGTACGCCCGTCGTCACGGGCGCCCATACGTCGATGCCGCCGCGCTTGGGATCGGCGGCACGACGCCGGGCGAGCTGTGCGTGATCGCCGGGTCGTTCAGCATCAACCAGGTGGTCAGCGAGCGTCCGGTCGTCGATCCGCGCTGGCAGGTCCGGCACTTCGTCCGACCGGGCCAATGGATGAGCATGTCCACCTCACCCGCCTCGGTGGCGAACCTGGAGTGGTCTCTGCGGGTCACGAGCGCGCCGGCCGACCAGCGGTACGACATCCACGAGGCGATCGGCCGAGAGGTCGAGGCATGCCTGGACGGTCCGTCGGAGGTGCTGTTCCACCTGTTCGTCCACGGCTCCCCGCACCCGTATCCCGCGTCCGGGACGTTCCTCGGCCTTCGCGGTTGGCACGGCCGCGGCCACCTGCTGCGGGCCCTGATGGAAGGGGTGGTTCTCAATCACCGCTGGCACGTCGACGCGCTCTGCTCGAAGCTGCCGGTCACCGGGGCGGCGGCCCGGCTGACCGGCGGCGCCGCACACAGTGCGGTGTGGAGCCAGATGTTCGCCGACGCGCTGCGACGACCGGTGGTGGTGACCGATGTGCAGGAGAGCGCCGCCCGGGGAACGGCCCTGCTCGCCGCCACCGCCGTCGGACTGCTCGACGACGTGACGGACCCGCGCGCCACCGCCGCCGTACTCAGACGCCACGAACCCCGCCCCGACCGGGTCGCCGTACTCGACGAGGCGTACGCGGTGTACCGGGAGGCGCTGGAGGCTCTCGGACCGGTCTGGCCCGTCTGGACGCGCCCGAGGCTCCGGAGTGAGTGCCGGACGAGCCGGCGACATGAGGGATCGACGGGCATCCAGGCACGGCCACTGCTGCTACACGGGGGGCGTCACTCCGTCGTAGCGGTACGGCGGCTGGGCGCCGGCGCGGGTGCAGGTGTCGGCCGCGATTTCCACGGCGTACGACAGTAGCCGGGCCAGCTCCCCGGCGCCGAGGTGGTCGACACCGTCGCGGCTGAGGTGGCCGGTGTGGTGCAGATGGGCGAGCACTCCGGCGGTGAAGGCGTCGCCCGCTCCGACCGTGTCGACGACCCGGACCGCCGGGGCCGGCGCATGGACACGGGCGTCGCGGCGGGCGGCCCAGGCGCCCTTGGAGCCGAACGTGATCAGGACGAGTCCCGCCCCGGACGCGAGCCAGCCTTCGGCCACTGCCTCATACGACTCACCGGGGTGGAGCCAGGCCAGGTCCTCGTCGCTCGCCTTCACCACGTCGGCGAGCGCCACCCACTCGGCGAACCGCCGGAGATAGGCGGCGCGGTCGGTGACCAGGTTCGGCCGCACGTTCGGGTCGAGGGACACCAGTCGCCGGCCCGCCTCCCGGCGAATCAGTCCGTCGAGCGTGGAGGCCAGAGGTTCGAGCAGCAGACCCAGCGACCCCAGGTGCAGAGCCGTCCCCGGGGGCAGCGCGCCGCCGTCCGGGAGAGCGGCGAGGTGTTCAGGGAGCAGGCCGCGGTCGGCGGTGCCGTTCGCGTGGAAGGAGTAGGCGGCCGACCCGTCCTCGCGCAGATGCACGGCGGCGAGAGTGGTGGGGTCGGACGCAGGCAGCGCATGGGTGAGCCGGGTGCCGGACGCCGCGAGGTGTGCGCGCAGGAGATCGCCGAAGTGGTCGTCGGAGATGCGCGCGAGCAGTGCCGTGGGGACCTGGAGTCGGCCGAGACCGGCAGCGACGTTGAGGCAGGAGCCGCCCGGGCGCGGCTGGAAGGCCGCGGCACCATCGGCCGTGCGGGCCGGGGTGAGGTCCACCAGCGCGTCGCCGGCGACGACGACGGCAGGCTGGTCTGCGGGGTCCGGTCTGGCGTTCATGTGGGTTCCTCGGGGACGGCGGCGGCAAGGTCGAGGGGCTGGGGCTGGGCTGTTCGGCGGAGTTGCGTAGCCCCACGCAGCGCCCGCTTGACGATAAGTCCGCAGAGAATTTCTCGCAAGATGTGTTAACAACGGTGCAGTCTCCTGCTAATAATTCGGCCAACGAAACGCGCCCGACTCCCCAAGGACGCATCCACACCCCTGCTCGACCCGCCGCGCCTCAGTCGAGATCCCGGCGAACCCGCACGAGAGGTCCCCCCGTCACATGGCATCGACCAGATACGCCCTCATAGCCGGCGCCGCCGCCACCGCCCTGCTCGCCACAGCCTGTTCCGGAGCCGGAGCCGGCGGGTCCTCGGATGGAGGGAAGAGCATCAACGTGCTGATGGTCGGCAACCCGCAGATGGAGGACATCGCGAAGCTGACCAAGAACAACTTCACCAAGGACACCGGGATCAAGGTCAACTTCACGATCCTTCCCGAGAACGAGCTGCGCGACAAAGTCACCCAGGACATCGCCACCCAAGCCGGCCAGTACGACGTCGCCACCATCGGCGCCTACGAGGTGCCCATCTGGGAGAAGAACGGCTGGCTGCACGACCTGGGCTCCTACGCCGACAAGGACAAGGGCTTCGACGAGGCCGACCTGCTCAAGCCGATGGTGCAGTCGCTCACCGGCTCGGACGGCAAGCTCTACGCCCTGCCGTTCTACGGCGAGTCCTCGATGCTCATGTACAACAAGGACGTCATGAAGGCCAAGGGCGTCACGGTGCCCGAACATCCGACCTGGCAGCAGATCGCCGACATCGCGGCCAAGGTCGACGGCGCCGAGCCGGGGATGAAGGGCATCTGCCTGCGCGGTCTGGCCGGCTGGGGTGAGCTGGGTGCGCCGCTGACGTCCATGGTCAACACCTTCGGCGGCACCTGGTTCACCAAGGACTGGAAGGCCCAGGTCAACAGCGGCGGCTTCAAGGACGCCACGAAGTTCTACGTCGACCTGGTCCGCAAGCACGGTGAGGCCGGCGCCCCGCAGGCCGGGTTCACCGAGTGCCTGAACGCGCTGAGCCAGAAGAAGGTCGCGATGTGGTACGACGCGACCAGCGCGGCCGGCTCGCTGGAGGACCCGAGCGCCAGCAAGATCGCCGGCCATGTCGGTTACGCCTACGCACCGACCGTCAGGACGGACAGCAGCGGCTGGCTGTGGGCCTGGTCGTGGGCCATGCCCAAGACCACGAAGAACGCCGACGCCGCCTCGAAGTTCATGCTGTGGGCCTCAAGCAAGAAGTACGAGAACCTCGTCGGCGAGAAGCTCGGCTGGGCGCGTGTCCCGGCGGGCAAGCGGGCCAGCACGTACGAGATCCCTCAGTACAAGAAGGCCGCAGCCTCCTTCGGTGACATCACTCTGAAGTCCATCGAGGGTGCCGACCCGGCCAACCCGGGCGTCCAGCCCAGGCCGACGGTGGGCATCCAGTACGTGGCCATCCCCGAGTTCCAGGACCTGGGCACCAAGGTGACCCAGGAGATCTCCGCAGCGATCGCCGGCAAGACCAGCGTGGACAAGGCGCTCGACGACGGCCAGAAGCTGGCCGAGGACGTCGCCAAGACCTACCAGAAGTGACCGTCAGCGCCCGGTCGCCCCTGTTGCCGGCCGGGCGCCGCTTCCCCGACCCCGGCCCTCACCGGCAGAGGAACCACTCATGACCACGCTCACCGCACCCCCCAAGACACCACCCCTCCGTACCCGGAAGTCCTCGGGCGCGGCGGCCAAGTGGAAGCGCCGCATCCCGCTGCTGCCAGCGCTGATCTTCACCATCGTCGTCACGCAACTGCCCTTCGTGGCCACGTTGATCATCTCCACGTTCCAGTGGAACATCCTCAAGCCGGGCGAGAGGCACTTCGTCGGGCTGTCCAACTTCTCGTTCGTCTTCACCGACGAGCGGCTGCGTACGGCCGTGCTCAACACCGTCGTGCTCACGGCGTCGGTGGTGATCATCAGCGTGATCCTCGGACTCGGTCTGGCGATGCTCCTCGACCGCCGGTTCGCCGGCCGTGGGCTGGCGCGCACCCTGCTCGTCGCCCCGTTCCTGGTCATGCCGGTCGCGGCGGCGCTGCTGTGGAAGCACGCCATCTACAACCCCGACTACGGCCTGCTCAACGGCACCCTCAACGCCGTATACAGGTTCTTCGGAGCGGACAACGGCCCCACGGTCGACTGGATCTCCTCCTACCCGATGCCCGCCGTCGTGATCTCGCTGGTCTGGCAGTGGACCCCGTTCATGATGCTGATCCTCCTGGCCGGCCTCCAGGCGCAGCCCGGAGACGTCCTGGAGGCAGCCCGCATGGACGCCGCCTCCGCGCTGCAGACCTTCCGCCACATCACCCTGCCGCACCTGCGCCAGTACATCGAACTGGGCGTCCTGCTCGGCACGATCTACGTCGTACAGACCTTCGACGCGGTCTTCACCATCACCCAGGGCGGCCCCGGCTCCCAGACCACCAACCTGCCCTACGAGATCTACCTGACCATGTTCCGCAAGTACGAGTACGGCGAGGCAGCCGCCGCCGGTGTCGTCGTCGTCCTCGGCGCGTTCGTCATCGCGACCTTCGCGCTGCGCACCATCGCGTCGCTGTTCCGCGAGGAGACATCCCGATGACCACCGCTCACGCAGCAGTCGCCGCGCCCGGGGCGAGGTTCACAAAGCTCTTCCACCGCAAGCAGGACCAGGGCGGTGAGCCCCGGCTCTCTCCCCTGTGGACCTTCGTCGCCTGGCTCGCCACCCTGGCGTTCTTCGCGCCGGTGGCCTGGATGGTGCTCACCTCCTTCCACCAGGAGGCCGACGCGGCCACCAATCCGCCCACGCCCTTCGCCGCAGTCACCTTCGACCAGTACAAACTCCTGTTCAGCCGGGACATCACGCCCTTCCTCCTCAACTCGGCCATGGCCAGCATCCTTTCGACGCTGCTCGTGCTCGCCCTAGCGGTGCCGGCGGCTTACGCGCTGTCCATCAAGCCGGTCGAGAAGTGGACCGACGTGATGTTCTTCTTCCTGTCCACCAAGTTCCTCCCGGCCATCGCGGCCCTCCTGCCGGTGTACCTGATCGTCAAGGACGCCGGGATGCTGGACAACGTGTGGACGCTGGCCATCCTCTACACCGCCATGAACCTGCCGATCGCCGTGTGGATGATGCGCTCCTTCCTCGCCGAGGTCCCCAAGGAGATCCTGGAGGCGGCCGAGGTCGACGGCGCGGGCCTGCTCACCGTGCTGTGGCGGGTCGTCGCACCGGTCGCCATGCCCGGACTCGCCGCCACCTCGCTGATCTGCTTCATCTTCAGCTGGAACGAGTTCATGTTCGCCGTCAACCTCACCGCCACGCAGGCGTCCACCGCACCGGTGTTCCTGGTCGGCTTCATCACCAACGAGGGCCTGTTCCTGGCCCGGCTGTGCGCGGCGGCCACCCTGGTCTCCCTGCCCGTCCTCATCGCCGGTTTCGCCGCCCAGGACAAACTGGTCCGCGGCCTGTCCCTGGGAGCGGTGAAGTGAGGGCGGCCGTCATCACCCAGCCCGGCAGCGTCGAAATCGCCACCGTCGAGGACCCGGCCCCCGGCCCGCGCGAGGTTGTCGTCGAGGTCGCGGCCACCGGGCTGTGCGGCACCGACCTGCACATCCTCCAGGGGGAGTTCGCCCCGAAACTGCCCATCATCCCCGGCCACGAGTTCGCCGGGGAGGTCGTGGCCCGCGGCAGTGAGGTCACCGAACTCGCGCTCGGCGACCAGGTCGCCGTGGACCCGTCGCTGTACTGCTTCGAGTGCCACTACTGCCGCCTCGGCCACAACAACCTCTGCGAACGCTGGGCCGCCATCGGCGTCACGCACCCGGGCGCCGCCGCCGAGTACGCCGTGGCGCCCGCCGCCAACTGCGTACGACTGCCCGATCACGTGGACGCCCAGGACGCGGCCCTGATCGAGCCGCTGTCCTGCGCGGTGCGCGGCTACGACGTCCTGCGCAGCCGCCTCGCCTCCCGCGTGCTCGTCTACGGCGCCGGAACCATGGGCCTGATGATGCTCCAGCTCGCCAAGGCCACCGGCGCCGCGAGCGTCGACGTCGTCGACCTCAACGCCGAACGCCTGGCCACGGCATGGCAATTGGGCTGCTCCGCCGGTGCCGCGTCCGCGGAGGAAATCGACCCGCCGCCCTACGGATGGGATCTGGTCATCGACGCCACAGGCAACGCGAAAGCCATCCAGGACGCCCTCGGCCGGGTGGGCAAAGGCGGCACGTACCTGCAGTTCGGAGTCGCCGACTACGCCACCCGGGCCACCATCGAGCCGTACAAGATCTACAACCAGGAGATCACGATCACCGGCTCCATGGCTGTCCTGCACAGCTTCGAACGTGCCGCGAACCTCTTCGCCACCGGTGTCATCGACCCGCGCGTCTTCATCAGTGACCGCCTTCCCCTGGTGGCGTTCCCGGACGCGGTCGCCCGCTTCCAGGCAGGCATCGGCCGCAAGATCCAGATCCAGCCCGGCCTCGCCACCGCGTGAACGCCCGAACCGAACGGAATCCCCCCATGACCGAGCAGATCCGCCGCGTTCTCGTCCGCTCCCTCGACGACATCACCCTCGAGGAGGTGCCTGCCCCCGTACCCGGAGACGACGAACTCCTGGTGCGCACCACCGTCGTCGGCGTGTGCGGCTCCGACACCCATGCGGCGGCCGGCCACCACCCCTTCATCGACCTGCCCTACCACCCAGGCCACGAGGCGGTCGGTGTCGTCGCCGCAGCAGGGAAGGGAGCCGAGGACTTCGCGCCCGGCGACCGGGTGATCATCGAGCCCAACCTGTACTGCGGCCGCTGCCCCCAGTGCCGCTCCGGCCGCTACAACATCTGCCAGGAACTGAAGGTCTTCGGCTGCCAGACGCCCGGTGCCATGGCCGACCTGTTCACCATCACGGCCGACCGCGTCCACCGCGTCCCCGACGGCATGACCGACATCGAGGCCGCCCTCGTCGAGCCCCTGGCCACCCCGGTGCACGCCGTGGCGAAGGCAGGTGACCTCACCGGCCGCACAGTCGCCGTACTCGGCGCCGGGCCCATCGGTCTGCTCGTCCTTGCCGCCGCCCGGCACGCGGGCGCCGCGAGGATCGCCGTCACCGACCTGCTGCCCGGCAAGCGGGACCGCGCCCTGCGTCTGGGAGCCGACACGGCCCTGCCCGCCGACGCCACCGACCTCGCCGACCAGGCCCACGCGGCGCTCGGCGGACCGGCGGACGTGGTCTTCGACTGCGTGGCGCGCGAACAGTCCATCGCCCAGGCCACCGACCTGGTCACCAAGGGCGGCACGATCATCGTCGTCGGCGTCGGAGCCGCAGGGACCACCCCCGTCCGTCTGGACCTGATCCAGGACCGGGAGATCCGCATCGAGGGCACCCTGATGTACACCGGCGACGACTACCGCACCGCCATGTCCCTGATCTCTTCTGGCGTCATCGACACCGCCGAGATCGTCACCGCCACCTACCCGCTTGAGGACGCCGCCAAGGCTTTCGCCGCATCCGTCGACCCAGAGCAGGTCAAGGTGCTGGTCACGGTGGACGGCCGGTAGCCCACACCCGCGCAGGCAGGGAAGCGGACACGCACGTCGTACGCAGCCGCTGCCGCACGAGCGACCCGAGGCCCGCGAGCCGGAACGGGATCCGACCCGCACCGCCCCGTGTGGGAAACTGCGAGACCGGAGCAACCGGGAAGGAGGGGCGCCGTGACCGACCGTACGCGACTGTCACAGGCGGCCGTCGAGGAGCGGCGCCAGGCCGTGCTGCGGTACGTCGCCGACCACGGCGAGACCCGCATCGACGACCTCGCCCGGCACTTCGACGTCAGCCTGATGACGATGCACCGGGACCTCGACGACCTCACCGGGAGGCATCTGCTGCGCAAGGAGCGCGGGCGGGCCGTCGCGTTCCCCGCCCTCACCATGGAGACGGCCACCCGTTTCCGGGAGAACAGCGCCCTAGCAGCCAAGAACGCGCTGTGCGCGGCCGTCGCCAGCCGGATCAGGCCGGGCAGCACGATACTCATGGAGGACTCGACCACCCTGTTCCCCCTGGTCCCAGCGCTGGCCGCGGTGGATCAGCTGCACGTCGTCACCAACTCGGTCGGCCTCGCCCAGCGCCTCGGGTCCGCCGCCCCCGGGGTGAACGTCACCCTGCTGGGCGGCCACTACCGCGGCGACTTCAACTCCTGCACCGGCCCCACCGTCACCCGCGCCCTGTCCCACATCAGGGCCGATCTCGCCCTGATGTCCGCCACCGCCGTCCTGGAAGGACGCCTCTTCCACCCCCTGAACGACTACGTCGAGGTGAAGCTGGCCATGCTCGCCTCCGCCGAACAGGCGCTACTTCTGGTGGACCACTCGAAGTTCGGCAAGACCGCCACGTACGCATATGGCACCATGGCCGACTACCACACCGTTATCACCGACACCGGCACCCCCGACACGGAACTCGCGGCCATACGCGACCTCGAAGTCCCCGTCGAGACGGTCGAACCCGAAGAGCCTTCCCCGTGATCCACACCCTATTCGAAACACCGAGCGCCTACCGCCCCAGCGACGCCGAGATGGCCGCGCCGGTGCTCCCGGTCCAGGCCGTCCTGTTCGACTTCAGCAACACCCTCTTCCAGATGATCGACCTGGAGACGTGGCTGCGCCGGGTCGGCTCCGCCGCCGGCCGCCACGCCGTGCTCCACGAGCCCGGCTCAGTGGCCGGGATCGCCGACCAATTGCGCGCCGCCTTCCGGCTGCCCTCAGTCGTAGCCCTCCAGGAAGGCCGCGATCTATCTTCCGAACAGCACCGCCGCGCCATGTGGGGATGGTGGGGGCAGGTGGACTTTCTGCGCGGTGCGGAGGAGGCGGCCTACCGGGAGCTCACCGCTCCAGACGCCTGGGTTCCCTATCCCGACACCGAACCGGTCCTGCGTGCCCTGCACCAGCGCGGACTGCGCGTCGGCATCGTGAGCGACTTTGCCTGGGACCTGCGCATCCACCTCGCCCACCACGGGCTGGACGCCTTGTACGACACCTGCGTGATCTCCTACGAGCAGGGCCGCGAAAAGCCCGACTCGCAACTGTTCCTCAAAGCCTGCGCCGACCTCGGCGCGGACCCCCGCGCCACCCTCATGGTCGGCGACAACCCGGTCCGCGACGGCGGCGCGGCCGCCTGCGGTCTGCGCACCTACATCCTGCCTGCGGAACACCGCACCGGTGAGCGCGGCCTGACGGATGTGCAGCGGCTCGTGGTCTGAGTTGCGCAGCAACCGGGTGGAGGCCGCGGGGTGGTGCGGCCCCTGGGGGGCCGCCGCGTGCGGTGTCAGCCTGATTGATGCGCTTCAATCAGGCTGGCGGAGGAGACCCACAATCCCTGAAGGTCGTCCATTTCGGTTGGCGGGCACTGACCGGTGATCGTGCCGAAGGATGTCGGAGCTACGCTGTGACCTGCTGTTATCCGATGGTCCTATCCGTCCTTGATGTCTGACTGGACACGAGGACTTGGAACGCTTCAACGCGCGTCATGTATCCTGCGGCTTGTCCGCGACAGCCTGGTCACTGTGAGTGCCGTGCGGTCCGGGGTTGAATGAGGCCGGAGGTCGAGGAGCGCTGTGGCAACCGCCCGTCCGCGAGTACAGGGGCATGCCGGTCCGAGCATGCAGGACGTCGCCGACTCCGCGGGCGTCTCGGTCGGCACAGTCTCCAACGTCCTCAACCATCCGGCGAAGGTGAGCCCGGCGACGGCGCAACGAGTCCGCGAAGCCATCGGCCGACTGGGTTTCGTGCGCAATGACGCCGCCCGGTCGCTGGTGTCGGGATCGACCAACAGCGTCGGCATGGTGCTCGCCGACATCGAGAACTCCCTGTTCATCGACATGGCGCACGGTGCGCAGGACGCCGCTCGCGCGGTCGGCCAGAACCTGCTGCTCGCGAACACGGCGTGCGACATGACCCTTCAGGACGACTACCTGGACCTCTTCGACGAGTCCCGGGTCACCGGCGTGCTGCTGGCTCCGATGGAGGACTCCTCGGCCGGTATCGCGCGCATCCGTTCGCATGGGCGCCAGGTCGTGCTCCTCAACTACGCTCCGAAACCGGGCAACTGTTGTTCGGTGCTGGTCAACAATGAGCACGTCGGATATCTGGCAGCCCGCCATCTCATCGACACCGGGCGTACGCGACTGGCCTATGTGGTGGCGCACGACGACTACCAGCCCGTGCGCGACCGGCGCAGGGGGGTGCGTGCGGCGGTCGAGGAGGCGGGACCCGGCGTCAGCCTGGAGGAGATCGACAGCTTCGGCCTGACCGCGCCCCACGGCCATGTGGTCGGGCAGGATCTCGCGCGACGAACCCCTGGAGATTTGCCGGACGGCCTGATCGCCGTCACCGATGAGCTGGCCAACGCCATCATTCATGAGCTGCACACCGTGGCGGGGATCCGCGTGCCCGACCAGATCGCGGTCGTCGGCTGCGAGAACAACCGCACGGCCGGCACCGCGGCGGTACCGCTGACCGCGGTGGACATGCCGGGCCGGATGATGGGGCAGGAAGCGATCCGGCTGCTGATGGACGAGGTGGCTTCGGACGGCCGGCACCGGCATGCCACCGTCGTGCTGGAGCCCGAGCTGATCGTCCGCGCCAGCGCGCCGAGCTGATCGTCCGCGCCAGCGCGCGGAACTGATCGTCCGCGCCGGTGCGCTGACACCGCGCCAAGCGCTCCGCCGGCAGTGCCGCGATGTGTTGTCGGCACTCCGCGGCACCAAGCGACCGGGCGGGCAGTCCCAGCGCTCTTCAAGCCGTTGCCGAACCGCCGCCGACATCGCCTGACCTGCTCACCCGTCCGCAATCTGATCGTCCGCGTCAGCCTGCCACGCTGACCGGCGGTTCATCAGCTCGCGCTCGTGGCAGCCCCCGTCGGCCGCCCCGACGCCCGCAGCTGCGGTTCGGAAACATCCCCGACAGATCCTTGACACACGCAAAAACGGGTCATAGGTTCCCGGCATCCCTCCATTGAAGCGTTTCAACACGCCCGCGCCGAGGAGCACCTGTGCACAAGACATTCAGAACCCGCCGTATCGCCCTCCTGGCGACCGCTGCCACCGGGAGCCTGCTGCTGAGCGCCTGCGGCGGCGGGAGCGCCTCGGGCGGCGACGTCAAGGCGTTCACTCTCACCATCAACGACGACAACCACATCGTGCAGCAGGAGCTCACCACCCTGGGCAAGGGCTCGTGCGCGTCACAGAACAAGGCGCTGCCGCTGAAGATCCAGACGCTGCCGATCGGCAACGTCGACCAGAAGGTGCAGCTTCTCGCCGGCCAGAACGCCCTGCCGGTGCAGTTCGCGGCGGGAGGCACGCCGCAGCTCACCAAGACCCTCGACAAGGCCGGGCAGGTCCTCGACCTGGAGAAGACGCTCAAGGACCTCGGTGTCTGGGACGACCTCCAGCCGGCCGCCGTCAAGACCGTGGAGAACCTGTACGGCAAGTTCAACGTGATGCCCTACCAGTTCAACATCGAGGGCATCTGGTACAACAAGAAGCTCTTCGCCGACCACGGCATCGCCGTCCCGACCACGTACGACCAGCTGGTTGCGGCGGCGGCGAAGCTCAAGGGCGCCGGTGTCACCGCATTCTCCGCGGACGGCAAGGAAGGCTGGCCCCTCACCCGTCTGATCAGCGGCTACATCTACCGCGAACTCGGACCGGACGCCCTGCGGGCGGTGGCGGACGGCAAGGCCAAGCTGACGGACCCCGCCTACGTGAAGGCCGCACAGGCCATCGCCGACCTGGGCAAGGCGGGCTACTTCGGCAAGGGCGTCGGATCGATCGACTACGACACAGCAGCACAGCAGTTCCTGACCGGCAAGGCCGCTATGTACTACATGGGCAGCTGGGCGCTCGGCGACTTCAACGACCCGGCCAAGAACAAGATCGGCGCGGACGACGTCGGCTTCATGCCGTTCCCGGCCGTTGCGGGCGGCAAGGGCAGCGCGGACCAGATCCCGGCCAACGTCGGCCTCCCCGTGGCCGTCTCCGCGAAGTCCTACAACGCCAAGGTCGGCGACTGGCTCTCCTGCATCAGCAAGAACTACGGCGCCGCCTCGCTGAAGGACCAGGGCACGGTCTCCGGGTTCAAGCCGGGCGGCGACACCGGCACGCTGCCTCCGCTCACCCAGACCGTCCAGGACACCATCACCAGGACCAGGACCAGCACCCTGTGGTTCGAGGCGCTCTTCACCACGAAGGCGACAGAGACCAGCCAGACGAACGCTGCGTCGCTCGTCACCGGATCCCTCTCGGCCAAGGACTTCATGCAGAAGATCCAGGCGGACCTCGACAACGGCTGACCCGTCCGCACCACCGTGATCTGCGCCAACCCCCTTCGTGAGAGAGCCGACATGCGTTCCGTTCTGGGAGACCGCCGTGCCATCGCCGTCCTGCTGGGCCCGGCGCTGCTGGTGTACACACTGGTCATGCTGGTACCGATGGGCTGGTCCCTCGGATACACCTTCTTCAGAGGCAACGTCATCGAGGGCTTCACCTTCGGGGGGCTCGGAAACTTCGACAAGCTCTGGAACGACCCGCAGGCCCACTCGGCGCTGTGGTTCACGTTCAAGTACGGGATTGCCGTCAGCGCCGGGCAGATCTTCTGCGGGTACCTGCTCGCACTGCTTTACGTGTTCGTCCTGCGCAAGTCGTCGGCGGTTGTGCGGACGCTGGTGTTCTTCCCGGTGATCCTTCCGACGGTCGCCGTGGCCCTGATGTTCCAGAAGCTCTTCGCCGTCGCGCCGCAGAACGGCCTGGCCAACGTCGCTCTCGAAGGGCTCGGCATCCAGCACGGCGACTGGTTCGCCGGCGCGGGCGGCTCCTTCATCGTCCTGGTCGTCATGGACGTATGGCGCTCCATGGGCTTCTACGGCGTCCTCATCTTCGCCGGGCTCCTCGACATCCCCGACGAGACCCTCGAGTCGGCACGGATGGACGGCGCCACCGGATGGCGGCTGATCCGGCACATCGTCCTGCCGCTGTCCGCGCCCGTGCTGCTGTCCTCGGTCGTCTTCAGCATCAACGGCACCCTCAAGGTCTTCGACTCGGTCCTCGCCCTGACCAACGGCGGACCGGGCAGCGACACGACGCCACTGACCCTCTACATGTTCCGCACCGCCTTCTCCTACGGCGACTACGGCTACGGCAGCACCATCGCCTCGCTGCTCACCGTCGTATGCCTCGGGGTCACCCTCATCATCTTCCGCCTCTCGCGCCGCGACCTGACCAAGGGCTGAACCTCCATGACCGACACCATGACGGCACCGCCGCGGGAAAACCTGGCCCGTCCCCGGCCGGGTACCGTCCGAGGGCGAGCGAACGCCCGGCGTCTGACGCGGAACCTGCTCGTCGCACTGCTGGTCGTCGTCGAGGTGGCGCCGCTGCTGTGGCTGCTGCTGAGCTCCTTCAAGACCCAGTCCGAGTTCGTCAACGACCCCGCCTGGTCGCTGCCGGGCAAGTGGGACCTGCACAACTACGCCGACGCCTGGACGAGCGGGCACGTCGGCCTCTACATCCGCAACAGCCTCCTGGCCACCGCGCCCTCGCTCGCCCTCATCATCGTCCTCGGCACGGCCGCAGGCTTCGCCCTAGAGGTGATGATCTGGCGCGGACGCCACCAGGTCCTCCTCGTCTTCCTGCTGGGCATCATGGTGCCCAGCCAGATGATCCTGCTGCCCCTGTTCCGGTTGTACTTCCAGAGCGGGCTCTCCGGCACGATGTGGCCGCTGATCATCACCTACACCGCGGTCGGCCTCCCGCTCACCGTCTTCATGATGGCCACCTACTTCCGGGCCGTCCCGCGCGAGATCTTCGAGGCCGCCACCCTCGACGGGGCGAGCATGCTCACCGCGTTCTGGCGGATCGGGTTCCCCGTCGTCCGCAACGCCGTCTTCACGGTCGCGCTGGTGCAGTTCTTCTTCATCTGGAACGACCTGCTCGTCTCGCTCACCTTCACCACCGACGACAGCCTGCGCACCATCCAGGTGGGGCTGCTCAACTTCACCGGGCAGTACGGCGAGACGGCCTACGGACCGCTGTTCGCCGCGATCAGCATCAACGTGGTCGGCGCCCTGGTGCTCTACCTGCTGATCAACCAGCGCATCATCAAGGGCCTGACCGCCGGGGCGGTGAAGGGATGAGCGACGAGCGGACACCCGCGGTGGACGTCCCGACCGCGGAACATCATCGGGAGCCGTTCGGCATCGGCGAGTCGTCGCCCCGGATCTCCTGGAAGACCGCAGCACCTGTCGGCTGGACGCAGCAGGCGTACCAGATCGAGGCCACCCGCGCCGACGGGACGTGCCGCACGCACTGGCTGACCTCCCGGGACTCCGTGCTCGTCCCCTGGCCCCTGCGGCCACTGGCGTCCAGAGAAGCCTGCGAGGTCCGGGTGCGGGTCCGCGGAACCGACCAGGTGAGCAGCGACTGGAGTCGACCGCTGCGGATCGAGACGGGCCTGCTGACACCGACGGACTGGACGGCCCGCGCGATCTCGCCGCACGAGCCACACCGGCCGGAGAGGCAGGAGAGGCCGGAGAGGCAGGACGCCGAGCGCCGGCCGCCCCTGCTGCGCAAGGAGTTCGCCGTCGCCGCGGACATCGAGCGTGCGCGACTGTACGTCACCGCCCACGGCCTGTACGAGATCGAGATCAACGGCCGACGGGTCGGCGACCACGCCCTCGCGCCCGGCTGGACCAGCTACCACCATCGGCTGCGCTATCAGACCCACGACGTCACCGACCACCTGCGCGCCGGTGCCAACGCCATCGGTGCGTGGCTGGCCGACGGCTGGTACCGCGGGCGGCTGGGTTTCGGCGGCGGCCACGCCGACCTGTACGGCGACCGGGTCGCGCTCATCGCCCAACTGGAGATCGTCCACCGCGACGGAACCGTCACCGTCGTCGGCACCGACACCTCCTGGCACGCCGGCCAGGGCCCCGTCCTCTCCTCGGGACTGCTCGACGGCGAGACGTACGACGCGCGCGAGGAACTGCCCGGCTGGTCGAGTCCGGTGTTCGACGACGGCGACTGGTCGCCGGTGGACATCGTCGAGCGGGACCCGGCGACCCTGGTCGCGCCCACCGGCCCGCCGGTGCGCTGCACGCAGGAGATCAGCCCTGTTCTGGTGACCCCTCTCGACGGCGACCGGTTCCTGGTGGACTTTGGGCAGAACCTGGTCGGCAGGGTCCGCATCACCATGTCCGGTCCGGCCGGGCACACCGTCGTCATCCGCCACGCCGAGGTGCTCCAGGACGGAGAGCTGTGCGTGCGCCCGCTGCGCGATGCGGTGTCCACCGACCGGTACACCCTGCGCGGCGGCGCCCCCGAAACCTGGGAGCCGCGCTTCACCCTCCACGGCTTCCGATACGCCGAGATCACCGGCTGGCGCGGCAGCGGCTTCCCGGACCGCGACATCGTCGCCCGCGTCCACCACACCGACATGGCCCGCACCGGCTGGTTCGAGTGCTCCGACGAGCAGGTCAACCGCCTGCACGAGAACGTGGTGTGGAGCCTGCGCGGCAACTTCGTCGACCTTCCCACCGACTGCCCGCAACGTGACGAGCGGCTCGGCTGGACCGGTGACATCCAGGTCTTCGCGCCCACGGCCGCCTTCCTGTACGACTGCCACGGCATGCTCGCCTCCTGGCTGCGCGACGTTGCCGTGGAACAGCACGACGACGGGACCGTCCCCTGGTACGTACCGGAGATCCCGGGGGGCGAGCAGTGGACCCCCTCCAGACCGGGCGCCGGCTGGGGCGACGTCGTGGCACTCACTCCGTGGGACCTCTACCGGGCGTCGGGCGACACCGCTCTGCTCGCCGCCCAGTACGAGAGCGCACGGCGATGGGTCGACCTCATCACCGAACTCGCCGACGAGTCGGGCCTGTGGAATCGCGGCTACCAACTCGGCGACTGGCTCGACCCGTTCGCACCCCCCGAGGATCCCGGCGCCGGCCGTACCGACCGGCACCTCATCGCCACGGCGTACTACGCCTGGTCCCTGCGGCATGTGGCCTGGACCGCCGACGTCCTCGGGCGCGAGGACGACCGGGACCGCTACGGGGAACTCGCGCGACGCGTCCAACACGCGTTCGCCGACGCGTACGTGCTGCCCGGCGGCCTGATGACCAGCGACACCCAGACCGCCTACGCCGTCGCCCTCCAGTTCGACCTCCTCCCCGACGCCGCGTCCCGGGTCGCCGCGGGACATCGCCTGGCCGAACTGGTCGAGGCGGGCGGGCACACCATCCAGACCGGCTTCATCGGTACTCCGCTCGTGGCACCCGCGCTGAGTACCACGCACCATGACGACACCGCCTACGCCCTGCTCCTCCAGCAGGAGTGCCCCTCGTGGCTGTACGCGCTCACACACGACGCCACCACCATCTGGGAACGCTGGGACAGCATGCTGCCCGACGGCACCGTCAATCCCGGCGAGATGACCTCGTTCAACCACTACGCTCTCGGCGCCGTCGCCCAGTGGCTGCACACCACCGTCGCCGGGCTGGCCATGGGTGCGCCGGGCTACCGAGACATCGTCTTTCGCCCACGGCCGGGCGGCGGCCTCACGTGGGCGAGCGCCGCCCACGAGTCACCGTACGGGCGGGTGGCGATCCGATGGGAGCTGCAGGAAGCGGACCTCGCCGTCGAAACGACCGTGCCCACGGGGGCCACCGGACGGATCGAGTGGCCAGACGGAGGCGTGAGCACCCTGCCGACCGGGACCACCACCACCCGCCGACCGTGTCCCGGCTCCGACTCCCACTGACCCGTCCATGATCCCGGTTGGTTCGCGCCAACCACAGCAGAACAAAACAGCAGAACAAAGGAGTCTCGCATGAGCAGCCACCACGCCGCCGACGGGTCCCGCCCCGGCATACGCAGACATCGGCAGCGTTCCGTCCTCGCCACGATCGTCGTCACCCTCCTGACGGTTCTCGGCTTGATCACCGCCTCCCCCGCACAGGCACTCAGCGGTGATCTCCGCATGCACGACCCGAGTGTCATCAAGGTGGGCAGCTGCTACTACGGCTTCTCCACCGGATTCGAGAACGACCCGCTCAACCCCAGCGGATCCATCACCCTCCGCAAGACGTGCGCCGGCACCGCGGCCTCCGGATGGACCAAGGTCGGCAACGTCTGGTCGTCGACCCCGTCCTGGATCACCGCCAAGCTCGGTTCGACCCCGCCGAACATCTGGGCCCCGGACATCAAGTACTTCAACGGCGTCTACCACCTGTACTACGCCGGTTCGCTCTGGGGCTCGAACTACGCGGTGATGGGCCTGGCCACCGCCACGAACATCGAGGGCCCCTGGACCGACCAGGGCATGGTCACGGATGTCAACTACCCGATCGACCCCAACGTCGAGTGGGGGCCGGACGGTCGGCTGTACATCTCCTGGGGCTCCTGGACCGGCAGCGGCACCTACCTGCACGTCCTGGACCAGACCACAGGCAAGCTGTCCACCACCGACCACAACCTGTGGCACATCGCCGTCGGCATCGAGAACCCGACGATCATCCGCAACGGTGGCTACTACTACCTCTTCGGCTCCAAGGGCAGCTGCTGCAGCGGCGTCAACAGCACCTACTACACCGTGGTCGGCCGCTCCCGCAGCATCACCGGGCCGTACCTGGACCAGAACGGCACCGACATGGCCTCCGGTGGCGGGACCACCGTCCTGACCGGCGCCTACCCCAGGGTGGCCGCCGGTGGCGCCGACGCCTACGACGACGGCACGTCCAAGTTCCTCGCCTACCACTACTACGACGGCGACAACTCCGGGCAGGAGACCCTCGACATCCGGCAGGTGACCTTCGCCGCCGGCTGGCCGGTCATCGCCAGTCCGCTCGGGGCCTCGAACAACCACCTGCTGAACCGCACCAGCGCCAAGTGCGCGGACGTCTGGTCCCTGAGTACGACAGAGGGGGCGGCAGTGAACTCCGGCAACTGCAACTCCGGGGCCAACCAGCAGTGGGTGCCCACCGCGGTGGGCACCGCCTACGAACTCGTCAACGTCAACAGCGGCAAGTGTCTGCAGATCTCCGGCGCCTCCACCGCCGACAATGCGGTGGCCGTCCAGTCGACGTGCACCGGGGCTCCGCACCAACGGTGGAAGAGGACGGCGGTGATCGGCGGCTACGTCACCTTCACCAACGTGCGCAGCCGCAAGTGCCTGGAGGTCGCCGGGGCGTCGACCGCCAATGGCGCCGCCCTGGACCAGGCAACGTGCACCGCCGGCGCCGACCAGCAGTGGATGGTCGTCTGACGCGCGGGACGACCGCCGACCTGCGGGGACTCTGGGCGGGCCGTGCACCACGGGCTGCCCGGAGTCCACATCCGCGCCCAGGGCGCGGGCGCGCAGTAGCGCCCCCCGTTGCGGTTTTCGTGGCTCCGCAACGGGGCTTCCGGCCTTCGGGTCCGGCATGACTTCCCCATCCTGGTGTTGATGATCCGGGGGGTGCCAGCCACGGTTATGGTCGACTGCTCACGATCAAGGCTCACACGCAATAAGCTCGCATGAAAAACGGAGAAATGCATCCGGGGAGTGGAACATCCAGGGAAGAAATCCTCTCCCCTTCCCCACGTGCGATCGATGTAATGCTGGGAAGCATGATCAGCAACGTTCCCCTTAATGAGCTGGGAGAATTCCTCAAGAAGCGCCGCTCAAAGCTGAGCCCCCGCACCGTGGACCTGCCCGAAAACGGCAGGCCTCGCCGGGTGGCCGGGCTGCGCCGCGAAGAGGTAGCCCAACTCGCCAGCATCAGTACCGACTACTACACCCGGCTCGAGCAAGGCTGCACGCAGGCGTCCGCTCCCGTACTGGATATCCTCGCCCGCGTCCTCCACCTGGACGACGACGAGCGGGGCTATCTGTTCCAGCTCGCGGGCAAGACTGGCACCCGCACCCGGCGTCGTGGTCGGCAGCAGGTCCAGCCGCAGCTGCGACGCGTCCTGGACGACCTCACCTTCACCCCAGCCATCGTGCAGGGCCGGCGCGTGGACATCCTCGCCTGGAACGCCCTGGCCGCCGTCCTGGTCACCGACTTCTCCCGCCTCCCGGAAAAGCACCGCAACTACCCGCGGATCATCTTCACCGATCCGGCGATGCGCGGGCTCCATGCCGACTGGAGGACCTCTGCGCGGCTGGCCGTGGCTCAGCTACGGATGGAGGCGGCGCAGTATTCCGAGGATCCCCATCTGATCGAGCTCGTCGGTGAACTGTCCACACGGGACCGGCAGTTCGCCCGCTGGTGGGGCGGCCAACGGGTCGCGGCCCGAACTGCGGGCACCACGACTCTCAACCACCCGGTTGTCGGCGAACTCATCCTCGGCTGGGACACTTTGACCGCCAACACCGACTCCGACCAGCACCTCACCGTGTGGGCCGCCGAACCCGGCTCCCCCTCCCAGGAGCGGCTGCGTATCCTCTCCTCCTGGGCCGCCGACGAGAACCTGTCCGCGTCACAGCCACTCATCTGAAGCTTGAAGCCGGGGTGTACCCCATGCATGGCGGCGTCGCAGAGTCTCCGCAGACCGATCTCACAGGCCGAACGACGGAAGACGAGTTCGACGGCCATGGCGTTCTCTCACGGTGCCGGACGGTCAGCAGGAGCGGGCCAGACCGAGGGAGGACTGGGCGATGAAGTTCAGCGCCAGAACTGCTGTGGGCTCAGTCCGGTGAACGGGGCCGTCCAAGACGGCTCTGACGCCGTGATCGCACCAGACACGGCAAGATCATGGCACTCGACCAGCGGTTACGGAACAGCCCTTACGGGGCGAAGCCGGGGTGCGGAATCTGCGCCGAAGGACCAGGACCGAGCCGGCGAGCAGGGCCAGGGAGCCGAGGGTCAACTGGCCGGCGATGGACGGACAGTCCGACGGCGTGTCGTAACCACCGTCCTTCAGGCCGGCCTGGCGTTCGAAGTGGTTGAACGCGCCCGGGAAGAACGTCTCGTCGAGGGCGTACAACGTGGGGAAGGCGGCGGGCCCGGCGGCGATCGAGAAGGCCGCCCATTGGTCGGAGTGCCGGGCCTCGTGTTTCGAGAGGCGGTCCGTACGCGGCGTCTCCGTTTCCATGCGCTGGTCGGTCAGGAAGACGGTGCCGAACATGGTGCCGGCACGGACGACCCCGCCGTCCAGGGTCACGGCGGTGGTCCCGTTGTCGTTCTGATACACGCCTCCGCCCTTGCTGACGCCGTACAGCAGGGCCGCCTCGGAAACCGGTGCGTTGACCATGGCGCGCGTGGTCTCCCACGCGCCACCGCCGCCGCTGGGCCCGGTCACCACGAAGAAGCCGGCCAACACCAGTTGCAGCGCCGCGCCCGCTCCGACCGTTGCCAGGCGGCACCGGGACGGCACCCGCCCGCGCAGGGTGCCGACCACGGCAAGGACCAGACCCACCAGGCCGCCACAGATCAGGCATGCGGTCCACCACAACACCCTGCGGACTCTCCGGTTCCCAGGGCGCGAGACGGGCAATTGTCGCTCGGGAACAACTGGTTGACGGTCCGGCAGGACCGTGGCAGCGGGCCGGTCCAGCACCGACGTTGTCACGGGCGCCTCGCCGAACCTCGATCGGCGCCGGTGATGAAGCTTGCCTTGCTCATGTTCTTTGCGTCCTGTCAGCAGTTCAACGACCACGCGCAGGAATTCCCACTTCGTGATCCACGGGCGAGAAATACTCGATGCCGACCCTTACACGAGGGCGCGGGCACCAAAAGGGGAGAAAATCATCCAGGTAGCGACCTCTCCCCCTTTACCGCATGCAAGGCGGTGGGAACGTGGTCGCGGTCCTCGACTCAGTAGGCCCGTCGCCCCGACCCCTTGGTCGAGAGCGCGCAGCTGGTCGGCGCTCAGGGCATCACCGGTGTCCCGGTGGGCGGTGGAGCGGATCTGGTGGACGTCACGGATGACCGTGGACTCACCGTAGATGTCCATGCCTGCGGCATCCATCCGGGTCGCCACTGGAGTCGACGTGTCACAAGTGGGTTGCTCTGTCGCGGGAAGCCGGCGCACGGCGCAGCATCAGAGCCAGGACTCGCTCTTGCCGGCGGGGTGCTCGCAGAGGAAATCGACGACGGATGCGAGTTCGGGCTCGGTGGCCATGCGGGAGCCTCCCGGGGCACGTTGGGTGTGCACCCTTGGGGGAGCGCACTCCGATGGAGGAGACCACCGCTGGTGAGCGCGGTACCGGCCGCCCGGACCGATGCAGGGGCCGCCGACTCCCGCTCGTGTGGCTCTTCGAGACGTGGTGGCCGCGCGGGAGGTCGTGCCAGGGCCGCTGCTCGGGACTGGAGGCAGGCCGGGTGAGAGGGGGAGGGATTCCTCCCCGGACGGATTTCTCCCATTTTCGGTCTGCCGCGCGAGTGACAGGCTCGTCAGCGTGATCGGCCACAGGGCCTGCGGCGCCGGGGCCCGGCCGTTTCGCCGACCTCGCACACAAATCCACCGGGGCTGCCCCAGGTGAGGTCAGGCCGCCGCAGGCGCAGGGCTGGCAGGAATCTTCCCCGTCCCGGATCCGTGCCCCGTTCAGTTCTCACATGATCAGCCGACAAGGAGACTCTATGAGTACGCAGTCCACCGCACGTCCCGCTGACGCGTCCGGCACTTTCGACCTGGGAGGCGACCTGAGGGTCAACCGTCTGGGCTACGGTGCCATGCAGCTGACGGGCCCCGGCGTCTGGGGCGACCCACGTGACCCGGACGAGGCCGTCCGTGTGCTGCGGCGCGCCGTCGAGCTCGGCGTCAACTTCATCGACACCGCCGACGCCTACGGACCGTTCGTCAACGAGCAGCTGATCCACAAGGCCTTGCACCCGTACGCGGATGACCTGGTCATCGCCACGAAGGGCGGCCAGACCCGCCAGGGGCCGGGACCGAGCAACTGGACCCCGGTCGGCCGTCCCGAATACCTGCGCCAGCAGGTGGAGCTGAGCTTGCGTCACCTCGGGCTCGAACGTATCGACCTCTACCAGCTGCACCGCATTGACCCCAAGGTGCCGCTGGCCGAGCAGATCGGTGAACTTGCCCGGCTCCAGCAGGAGGGCAAGATCCGCCACATCGGTGTGTCCGAGGTGTCGGTCGCACAGCTCGAGGAGGCGCGCACTTACGCCGGGATCGCCTCCGTGCAGAACCTCTACAACCTCGTCAACCGGTCGGCTGAGGACGTCCTGGAGTACGCCGAGGCGGAGAACATCGCGTTCATCCCGTGGTTCCCGATCGCCACCGGCGAACTCGCCCGCCCGGGAGGCCCGTTGGACGCCGCGGCCCGGCAACATGGCGCGACTCCCGCACAACTCGCCCTGGCCTGGCTGCTGCAGCGCTCCCCGGTGATGGTGCCGATCCCTGGCACGTCAAGCGTCGTGCATCTGGAGGAGAACACCTACGCCGCGCTCGCCGAGCTCACCGACAGGGAGTTCAAGACCCTCGCGGAAGCCGTCTGACCGGGAGGCTACCGCCCCACCCGCTCCTCGTCCTCGTGTCCCGGCCCACGGCCGGGGCGCGAGGATCGGGCGCGTCCACCCCCGTCCGGTGCTCATCGCGCCCGGTCCGGCAGACGCCCCCCTCTTCGGCGGCTGACTGCGCTCCGCACCCCGCCCCCAACGCTCACGAGACTGAGGCATGGAAGATCAGGATCATCCCCCGCCGCGTCACCGGCACCGCGCTTCGGCCCGGACTCGCAGGGCCTTCCTCTTCGGTGCCGGCGCCGTCGTACTCGGCGGAGTCTGCATCGCGGCGGCCAGCGCGACCGACAAGATCTCCCGCACCCTGCCCAGCACCCTGCGAGGCCCTCTGCCAGCTCGCAAGGAGGGGGAGGTGGACCAGACAGGTGCCGAGTGGATCGCGGCCTCGGATGCGAACTACCGGATTGCCGAACGGCCGGACGACTACATGATCGACCGGGTGGTCATCCACGTCACCCAGAGCACGTACCCCGTCGCCCTAAAGGTGTTCGAGGACCCGGGCCATCGCGCCGCGGCCCACTACGTGGTGCGCGCCCGAGACGGCCATGTCACACAGATGGTCCGTGAGCTGGACGTGGCGTACCACGCTGGCAACCGCGAGTGGAACGAGCGCAGCATCGGCATCGAGCACGAGGGGTTCGTCGACGCACCGGACCGCTGGTTCACCGACGCTTCCTATCGCGCCTCCGCCCAACTGTGCGCTGCCATCTGCGCGCGCTACGGGATCCCGGTGGATCGCGAGCACATCGTCGGGCACCACGAAGTTCCTGGCACCGACCACACCGACCCCGGCCCGTACTGGGACTGGGATCGCTATCTTCGCCTGGTGCGAGCCGCAGTCTGAGGCGCCTGCGGCGGGCGGTACACGCCCGGTCGGGCAGAGCCGTCCCAAGACGAAATTATCCCAGGATGAAATAGTCGTTGCGCTCGCCTGTGCGGCATCCAGCCTGAAGCCTTCGAGGCGTCCTGCAGCGGATAGGTCTCGGCCACGCGCAATGCCAGGTCTCCCGCCGTAGCCAGATCGGACAGCGTCGTGAGCATCGCTCCGTCAGGGCCGACCTGCGTCAGCAGAATCCGGATGCCCCGCTCGGTCTGCGGCAGGGCGTCGAGCGGGGTGGTCACGAACCTGCCGCCGTCCGCCACCGTCCCGATGAGGGCCTGCCCCAGCCTGGCCGTGGCCAGAACGGCGTCGACTCCTCCGGGACGAACCTTGCCGACGGCCTCGGCCAGCTCCTACGACGCCGGCACGTACACGTCGGCCCCCGCCACCTTGGGGGCACGCCGTAGCTCAACGCGATGACCGGCTGCCCGGGCATCCAGTGGCTACAGGGGCCGACGGCGTCGACAACGCCGGCGATGTCCCAGCCGTGGCCATAGGCACTCCCCTCGGGCGGAGCCGGGAAGAAGCCCCCGCTCCAGGCCGCCGCATTGGTCGGGTTGAGCGCGGCCGCCTGAACCTGATGCGAATCTCGCTCAAACTAGGAACAGGCTTGTCGACCTCGGCGACCTCGACAACGTCCGGCCCACCGAGCGAACGGTAGACGACTGCGCGCATGAGTACTCCTTCTGCCGGCCGCACCTGCTCGCAGCAGGCGCAGAAGATCTTTGATCCAGGGAAACGATGTCCGCGGTGAGCTGCGGAGCACGAACAGCCGCCACGTTAAAACCTGACGCGGCTTGGCCCGTCGTCCCGATCCTCAGGTGCGGTCAGCCGGCTATGCGCTATGCCAACCCGGCCGGGCATCCGCCTGCTTGCTATAGGCGTCGGTGGCGCGGCTGCTGGTCGATGTCTGCCGTCAGCGCACCGCGGAACGGGCTGCCGTGCGGGTCGTCGTGACAGACACAGCAGCAGGCGTTGCCCAGATCAGCTACCTCGCTGGAAGCTGTCGGCAGGGGAGGCACCGTCCTGGGAGGCGGCCCAGGAGGCGAGGAGGCGCAGGGCTTCTTCGGAGGATGAGCCGGGTTCGGCGGTGTAGATGAGGAGGGTGAGACCGGGGTCGTCGTCCACGGCCGAGCCGTGCCAGGCGAGGGTGAGGTCGCCGACGACCGGGTGGTGGAAGCGTTTGGAGCCGGTGCCGTGACGGCGCACGTTGTGGGCGCCCCAGCGGGTGCGGAAGGCGTCGCTGCGGGTGGACAGCTCGCCCACCACATCGTGGAGGTCCTTGTCGTGGGGGTTGCGGCCTGCCTCGGTGCGCAGCACGTCCACGGTCATGTCGGCGATGAGGTCCCAGTCAGGGTAGAAGCTGCGGGCCGCCGGGTCCAGGAACTGGAAACGGGCCATGTTCGGCGGCTGGGCGCCGCTGTCGTAGAGGTCGGCGAAGAAGGCGCGGGCGAGCCGGTTGGCGGCGAGCAGGTCCAGGCTGCCGTTCGTCACGAACGCGGGCCCGGCGGTGACGGCGTCCAGGGTCCACTGCAGGTTCTTGGGCAGGGCCCGCTGCCGGCTGGAACGTGACCGTGGGCGGGCCAGTGTGTCGGAGCCTTCTTGAGCCTGCGCCAGGTGGAGCAGATGGGCTCGTTCGATCTCGTCCAACTGGAGTGCGCGGGCGACCGATTCGAGCACCGCGGGGGAGACACCGGCCAGGTTGCCGCGTTCCAGCTTGCCGTAGTAGTCGACGCTGACGTCGGCCAGCGTGGCGACTTCGCTGCGGCGCAGTCCGGGCACGCGGCGCCGCGTGCCGGCTGGCAGTCCTGCCTGCTGCGGGGTGATTTTGGCTCTCCGCGAGGTGAGGAACTCGCGGACTTCGTCACGGTTGTCCACGCCCCGACCGTACGCCGCCCGCTCGGACGGAGGCATGTACTGGCAGTACATGCTTCGACAGCAACTGGTTGACCGCCCGGAACACCGGTTACCTGGAGGGCGTGGCACTCAGCCTGCCCGGCCGTCCGACGCGGCCGGTTTCCCCGTATGCAAGGAGCAGCCCTCGTGCGCGGTGTCGTGATGCACGCCCCCGGTGACTTCCGGGTGGAGGAGCGCGAAGACCCGAAGATCCTCAAGCCCACGGACGCGGTCATCCGAGTGGCGGCGGCCTGTGTGTGCGGCTCGGACCTGTGGCCCTACCGCGGGGCCGAGCCCTTCGAGGCACGCACCCCGATCGGTCACGAGTAAGTGGGCGTGGTGGAGGAGGTCGGCAGCGCCGTCACCACCGTCAGGCCCGGCCAGTTCGTGGTCGGTGGCTTCTCCACCTCGGACAACACCTGCGCCAACTGCCGTGCCGGCTATCAGACCTCCTGCGTCCAGCGCGAGTGGATGAACGCGATGGGTGCCCAGGCGGAGCGGCTGCGTGTCCCGCTCGCCGACGGCACGCTCGTCGCCCCCCCCGGGCACACCGGACGCCGACTTGATCCCGAGCCTGCTCACCGCCTCCGACGTGCTCGGCACCGGCTGGTTCGCCGCCGTCGCCGCCCAGGCCGGTCCCGGCAAGACGGTCGCCGTGGTCGGTGACGGCGCGGTCGGCCTGCTCGGCGTGCTGGCCGCACGGCAGCTCGGCGCGGAGCGGGTCGTCGCCATGAGCCGGCACGCCTCCCGGCAGAAGCTGGCCCTGGAGTTCGGCGCGACCGACATCGTCACCGAGCGCGGCGACGAGGGCGTGGCGAAGATCAAGGAGTTGACCGGCGGTTTCGGTGCACACTCCGTCATCGAGGCGGTCGGCACCCAGCAGTCGATGCTCCAGGCGATCCGCTCCACCCGACCCGGCGGCCATGTTGGCTACGTCGGTGTCTCCCACGACGTCACCCTCGACGGCCAGGAGCTGTTCTCTCCCACGCCCATCTGCACGGCGGCCCGGCCCCGGTCCGCCAGCACCTGCCGCAGCTGATCGACCTGATCTGGACCCGACAGATAGACCCGGGCAAGGTCTTCGACCTCACCCTCCCCCTCGACCAGGCCGCCGACGCCTACCAGGCGATGGACGAACGCCGCGCCATCAAGGTCCTGCTCAAGCCCTGACCAGCCACCACGCCCCAGAGCATGCGCGGCCCCGGTAACGACCTGCGACGACCTCAGCCCCTCCGGGTGCCGCATCCTTTGCTCGTCCGAAGCCCGGCATCCCTTGCGAAAGGACACGGTAGGCGCATGAGCGACGAGATGAGATACGGCCACTTGGGCCGCTCCGGTCTGCTGGTCAGCCGGATCGGCCTCGGGACGATGGATTTCGGTTTCACCGTGGACGAATCGACCAGTTTCGCGGTCATGGACACCGCGATCGAGGCGGGTATCAACCTCTTCGACACCGCCGACGTCTACGGCGGCCCGCAGTCGGCGGACATGGCCAAGGGGTACGGCGTCTCGGAGGAGACCATCGGCCGTTGGCTGGGGCGCAGCGGGCGCCGCGACGAGATCGTCCTGGCCACGAAGGTGTACCAGCCGATGGGACTGGGCCCGAACGACCGCCGGTTGTCCGCCTATCACATCCGGCGCGCGTGCGAGGCGAGCCTGCGGCGGCTCCAGACCGATCACATCGACCTCTACCAGATGCACCACATCGACCGGGCCACGCCATGGGAGGAAATCTGGCAGGCGATGGAGCAGCTCGTGCGCGAGGGCAAGGTCAGCTACGTCGGCAGCAGCAACTTCGCCGGCTGGGACGCAGCTCTCGCCCAATCGGCCGCCACGGCACGGCACTTCCTGGGCCTGACCTCCGAACAGAGCCTGTACAACCTCGCCGTGCGAGCCGTGGAACTCGAACTCGTCCCCGCGCTGCGCCACCTCGGAATCGGACTGATCCCCTACAGCCCGCTGCACGCCGGCCTGCTCACGGGCGCACTCGAGTCTGCCGCCGAGGGACACGTCCGGGACGAGTCGATGCTGCAGCGCATCGACGCGCACCGCGACCAACTCGAAGCATACGAAGGGCTGTGCCGGGAGCTGGGCGCCAAGCCGGCGCACGTGGCGCTGGCCTGGGTACTGCGCAACCCTGCCGTCGACACCACGGTCACCGGAGCGGCGACGAGCGAGCAACTGCGATCCAACCTCGGCGCGCTGTCCGTGCAACTCGACGACCAGGTCATGGAACGCCTCGACCGCATCTGGCCGGGGCCAGGGGAAGCCCCGCAGGCGTATGCCTGGTAAGACCGGCCCCGGGCCGACCGGCATCCCAGGCCGCCGTACTGTCCCATTGCCGAGTTCTTCCGGGGGGCGACCTGCCCATGGTGTGGATCGCTGGGACCTCAGCCCTGACCACCATGCCGACCACCGCGCCGACATCCGGGACTTCCTCGTCGGCCGACGCGCCAGGTCACCCCGGAGCAGGTCGGACTGCCCATCAGTGGCCCACGACGGGTGCCCGGGCTGCGGCGCGAGGAGGTCGCGCAGCTTGCGTCCATCAGCACCGACTACTACACCCGGGTCGAGCAGGGGCGCATGCGGGCGTCCGTCCCCGTGCTGGAAGCGGTCGCCCGGGCCCTGCGACTCGACGAGGACGAGCGCAGGTACCTGTTCGACCTGGCCCAAGCAGCCGGTCCTGCCCGGCACGCGCCTCGCCGCCGCAGGGATGTCGAGGTGCCCCCCCTCCGTCCAGTGGATGCTCGATGCCATGACGAAGTCGTCGTCCTTCGTACGCAACGGCCGCATCGATGTGATCGCCCATAACGCGCTGTTCCGTGCTCTGCACGCGCCGATGATCGACAGCGACACCAGCGATCGGCACGGCCGGCCGAACATCGCCCGCTACCTCTTTCTCGATCCGGGCTCAGCCGATTTATTCGTCGACGGGGAGGCCGTCGCCGTGACCACCGTCGCGCTGATGCGCGCCGAAGCCGGGCGCGAACCCCGCGACCGGGCCCTGCGCGAACTCATCGGCGAATCTCCACGCTCATCATCCAGTTCCGCAACCAGTGGGCCGCCCACCACGTCCGCATCCGCCACCACGGCATCAAGCGGCTGCACCACCCCGACGTCGGCCGCCTGGAGCTGGCGTACCGATCCATGGACCTGCCCCTGTCCGACCGTGCCGTGTACGACCTGACTGTCTATACCGCCGAGCCCGGCACCTCTTCCGAAGACCGGCTCAAGCTCCTCGCCAGTTGGGCAGCCAAACAACCGTCGGCCACAGAGCCCACCCGAGACGAGAGTCACTGAGACTGGTGGGCGAACCCCAGGTCAGCTGCCTCCCCTCGCCAATCGCTGCATCAGCAGTAGCACGGTGTCGACGCTTTGCGTCGAGAGCCAACGTCGCGCCGGAAGGACAGACAGCGTCCTGACTGCCGTCACCTGCGGTTTCAGGCTGGGGTGTCGAGTGCCGCGAGTGTCGATCCTGGCGCTTGACCAAACCCATAGGGGCACCCCGCGGGCCCTGCAGGCGGGTCGTGACGGACAACACGCTCCGCCGGTACGGCGTCGTGTGGCGGCGCCCCCTCGCAGTCAGCTGACCGGGGAGGAGGCCGGCAGGTCCTGGTCGGCGGCCCAGGATGCCAGGATGCGCAGTCGTTCGTGGGTGGGGGAGCCGGGCTCGGCGGTCCAGACGGTCAGATTCTGGTCGGGGTCGGTGTTGGCGGTGAGGGTGTCCCAGTCCAGGACGAGTTCGCCGACGACCGGATGGTTGAGGGTCTTCGTGCCCACGGTGCGGGCGGCGACGTGGTGATCGCCCCACCAGCGGGCGAACTGCTTGTCACTCATGGACAGTTCACCGACCAGCTCGATCAGGCGCGGGTCTTCGGGATACCTCGCGGCCTCCATGCGCAATTGGGCGACGGCAATGTGCGCGGAGCTCTCCCAGTCGGCGTACAGGGTGCGCATGGCGGGGTCCGTGAAGATGATCCGCGGGTAGTTGCGGTGCCTTTCCGCGAGGCGGGAGAAGTCGGTGACCAGGGCAGCGGCCAGCGCGTTCCAGGCAAGAATGTCCCCGCGCCGGCCCTGCACGACGGCCGGAGTGGCAGTGAGGTCGTCCAAGACTCGCTGCAACTGTGGCTGGACCTTCTGCCGGCCGCGGCGCCGCGTGCGGGTGCTGGTCTTGCCGGCGAGCTGGAAGAGGTAGCCCCGCTCGTCGTCATCCAGATGGAGCACCCGGGCGAGGACATCCAGCACGGGCGCCGATGCCTGCATACGGCCCTGTTCCAGGCGCGTGTAGTAGTCGGTGCTGATATTGGCCAGCTGGGCGACCTCCTCGCGGCGCAGCCCCTCCACCCGGCGGGGCCTGTCCGTCTCCGGCAGTCCGACCGTGCGAGGACTCAGCTCGGAGCGGCGCTGCTTGAGGAATTCTCCCAGCTCATTGAGGGGAACATTGGCGGTCATGTTTCCCAGGATGACATCGATCGCACCTGCATAAGGGGGGAGAATTTCCTCCCCGGATGTTTCCCTCCTGGGATATTTCTCTCCGCTTTTCGCGCCTGCCCTCGCGTGTGAGGCTCGATTGTGAGCGGTCGTTCCTCACGACGGCTGCGGCTCACCGATCCCCGCACCGAAGGAAGTATCGCCATGCGCGCAGCAGTGATCCACGCCCCCGGCGACGTGCGTCTCGAGAACCTCGACGACCCGAAGATCCAGCGGCCGACCGACGCGGTGATCCGTACGGTCGCCACCTGTGTGTGTGGCTCGGACCTGTGGCCGTATCGCGGTCTCGAGCCGGTCGGCGACCCGCACCCGATGGGGCACGAGTACGTCGGCATCGTCGAGGAGGTCGGCAGCGAGGTCACCGACGTCGCGCCGGGCCAGTTCGTGGTCGGTTCCTTCGCCACCTCGGACAACACCTGCGTGAACTGTCTGAACGGCTGGCAGTCCTCCTGTCTGCACCGCGAGTTCATGAGCACCTGCCAGGCCGAGTCCGTGCGCATCCCCAACGCCCAGGGCACCCTGGTCGCCGCGGACGAGCACCCGGACGCCGAGATGGTGCCGAGTCTGCTCGCCGTGTCCGACGTGATGGGCACCGGCTGGTACGCCGCCCTCGCAGCCGAGGTGAAGCGTGGCTCGACGGCCGTAGTAGTTGGCGACGGAGCGGTCGGGCTGTGCGGTGTCATCGCCGCGAAGGAACTGGGTGCGGAGCGGATCATCGCCATGTCCCGTCACGCGTCCCGCCAGAAACTCGCCCTGGAGTTCGGCGCCACCGACATCGTGGCCGAACGGGGCGAGGAAGGCGTCACCCGCGTCAAGGATCTCACCGGCGGCATCGGTGCCGACAGCGTGCTGGAGTGCGTCGGCACCGCGGATTCGATGCGGCAGGCCCTGCACTCCGCCCGGCCCGGCGGCAACGTCGGCTTCGTCGGCGTCCCGCACGAGGTGGCCATCGACGGCGAGGAGCTGTTCTTCTCCCATGTCGGCCTGCGCGGCGGTCCCGCCCCCGTGCGCCGCTACCTGCCCGATCTGATCGACCGCGTGCTGACCGGCCGCATCAACCCGGGCAAGGTCTTCGACCTCACCCTGCCCCTGGACCAGGTCGCGGAGGGGTACCGGGCGATGGACGAGCGCCGTGCCGTCAAGGCCCTGCTCAAGCCCTGAGCGCTGACGCGCCCGCACCCGGGGCGGCACCGGGGCGGTGCGGCCACAAGACGGCAACCACCTCCACTCAGACAAGGACTGACCATGACGACCTTCGCCCTTATCGGCGCCGGCCCCGGTCTCGGGCTGGCCACCGCCCGCCGCTTCGGAGCCGCCGGCCACACCGTCGCCCTCATCGCCCGCGACGCGGAGAAGCTGGACGGCCTGACGGCCGACCTCGCCCGTGACGGCATCCAGGCACGCGGCTACACGGCCGACGTCCTCGACATCGAGTCCCTGACCGCGGCCCTGTACGCAGTCGCGGCCGTTCTGGGGCCCGTCGAGATCCTCCAGTACAGCCCCGTGCCCCAGGCCCACTTCATGAAGCCGGTCCTCGACACCGGCGCTGACGACCTCGACGCGCCGCTCGCCTTCTCCGTCAAGGGCCCCGTCACGGCGGTGAACGCCGTCCTGCCCGGCATGCGCGAACTCGGCCGCGGCACCCTGCTGTTCGTCAACGGCTCCAGCGCCGTACGTCCCAATCCGAAGGTCGCCGGCACATCGATCGCCTTCGCCGCCGAGAGCGCCTACGCCCGCATGCTCCACGACACGCTCGCCCCGGAGAACATCCACGCCGCCCAGCTGATCATCCCCGGAGCCATCCGGCCCGACGCCGAGCACAGCAGCCCCGACGTCCTGGCCCAGCGCCTGTACGACATCCACACCAAGCGGGACGGCTTCCGCCACTACTGCGAGCCCCTGCCCGACTAGCCACAGGAAGACCCCGTGAACCCCGCCCCCTTTCGCGCTCTCACCCGCGTGTTCCCGGCGGCCGCCCTGCTCCTGGTCATGACCGCCTGCACCGACGAGTCCCCGCCCTCCTCCGAGTCCGTGTCGCCGCAGGCTTCGACGGCCCCGGGAGCCACCACACCGACCGGCAGGACAACCGCGATGAACATCCGGCTCACCCTCGACGGCCACCATATCGACGCCACCCTGAACGACAGCCCCACCGCCCGCGACTTCGCCGCCCAGCTCCCCCTGACCCTCTCTCTGCGCGACCTCAACCAGGCCGAGAAGACCGCCGATCTGCCCCGGAAGCTGTCCACCTCCGGCGCCCCGGAAGGCGCCGACCCCGAGGTCGGCGACCTGGCGTACTACGCCCCCTGGAACCAGCTCGCCACCTACTACCGCGACGCCCCCTACGCGACCGGCCTGGTCATCCTCGGACACATGGCAGACGGCGGCGCGGAGTGGCTCGCCACCGCCGACGAGATCACCATCGAAGCAGCGCCCTGACCCGCCCCACCGCTCGCTCGTGCACGAGGGGGAGGAGATCCTCCCCTTTTCGTCCGGTTCGCTGTATGGAACCGTCGAAGACGTGGCCACGCCGTCCGCTGTCCGCCGCGAACGGTTTCAGCCGCCACCATGATCCCCCGATTTCCACGCAAGGAAAGACCACACGTATGCCTTCCGCATCCGGGACTACCCCCGGCAAGCTCCCCCTCGTCGTCTGGGTGCTCGCCGCAGGCACCTTCCTGATGGGGACCACCGAGTTCGTCGTCGCCGGCCTGCTGCCAGAGCTGGCCGGTGACCTCGGCGTCAGCGTCTCCCATGCCGGCCTGCTGATCACTGCCTTCGCCATCGGCATGATCGTCGGCGCGCCGACCATGGCCATGGCGACCCTGCGGCTTCCGCAGCGCCAGACGCTGATCCTGGCCCTGTCCGTGTTCTGCTTCGGTCACCTCGTCGCCGCCCTCAGTACGTCCTTCACGGTCGTCCTCGCCGCCCGCGTCGTCACAGCCTTGGCCACCGGAGCGTTCTGGTCCGTCGGCTTCGTCGTCGCCACCACCGCCGCAGGCCCGCACAACGCCACCCGCGCCACGGGCGTCATGATCGGAGGCCTGACCCTGGCAAACGTCGTCGGCGTGCCGATCGGCTCGTTCGCCGGCCAGTTCACCGGCTGGCGCGGCCCCTTCTGGGCCTTGGCCGTCCTCTCCGGGCTCGCCGCCGTGTTCATCGGCCGCTTCATCCCGGCCCAGGAGCAGCGTGCCGAGGTGTCCCTCCGGGCCGAGGTCCGGGCTCTGCGGCAGGGCCGGCTGTGGCTGGCGCTCGGCGCCGCGATGCTGATCATGGGGGGTGTGCTGGCGACGTACACCTACATCACGCCGCTGCTGACCGACCGCGCGGGCATCCCCGAAGGCGCCGTACCGCTCGTCCTCATCGCCTTCGGCGTCGGAGCCCTGGGCGGCACCACCACGGGAGGCCGCCTGGGCGACCGGCGTCCGATGGTCACCACCATCACCGCCGCCGCGGCCACCGCCCTGGTCCTGCTCCTGATGATCCCGCTTTCCGGCAACGCGGTCACGGCCACCGTCCTTGTCTTCCTCATGGGTCTGACCGGATTCACGGTGAACCCCGTCGTCACCTCGCTGGCCATGCGCTTCGCCGGAGACGCCCCTACCCTCACCTCGGCGCTGACGACCTCCGCCTTCAACGTCGGCGTCGCCGCCGGCTCGGCGATAGCCGGTACGGCCCTGGACTCCTCCCTCGGCCTGACCGGCCCGCCCCTGGTAGGCACCGTCATCGCGGCCCTCACACTGCTGCCCCTGATCGCCCTCGCCGTCCACGGCCCGTCCCGCAAGGGCCGGATCGTGGCCAGGGGCGGCTCTCCCATGCAACGACGACACGACGAACTCGCGCAGGTGCCGTCGCAGCACTGACTCAAGCCTGGATCCGCGTACGGCCGACGACGTATCAGCAAGCGAGAGGTATCCGCACATGACTGTGAGCAGCACGGGCTTCACCGGGAAGGTGGCCTTCGTGACCGGAGCCGGATCCGGAATCGGCCGCACCACTGCCGTCGCCTTCGCCCGCGCAGGCGCCCGCGTCGCACTCGCCGACCTGTCCGCGGACGGCCTCCCAAAGACCGCACGGCTCATCGAGGAAGCGGGCGGGCAGGCCCTGGCCCTCGCTTGCGATGTCACCAGCGAAGACGATGTGCGGTCCGCGCTGGACCACACCATCCAGGCGTTCGGACGACTGGACGTCGCCTTCAACAACGCCGGCGTCGAGCAGCCGGTCAAATCGGCCGCGGATATCACAAAGGACGAGTGGGACCGTGTCGTCGGCGTCAGCCTGACCGGCATGTTCCTGTGTATGAGGCACGAGATCCCCCTGATGCTCCAGCACGGAGGCGGTGCGATCGTCAACGCCTCGTCAGGCACCGGCGTCAAGGGCATCAAGGGACAGGCGGCCTACGCCGCCGCCAAGCACGGCGTCATCGGCCTGACCCGCTCCACCGCCCTCGACTACGCGGCGTCCAATGTCCGGGTCAACGCTGTCTGCCCCGGCATCATCGACACCGAGATGATCCAGCGCTTCGCCGAAAGCACACCCGGAGGACGGGACGCCCTGGTCGCGGACGAGCCGATAGGACGCTTGGGTACACCGGAAGAGATCGCGGCCGCCGTGCTCTGGCTCTGCTCGGACGCCGCGTCCTTCGCCACCGGCCACGCCCTGGTCGTCGACGGCGGCCAGACCGTCTGACGGCGTCGTCGCAAGGCGTCGTGCCGCCGCAGTTCATCCAGGCACCCCTGACATCAGTCGTGCCGTCACATCTCCTGACCTGAAGGGGCAACACCCGTGAATCCCAGCTACGACTTCACCGGCCAGGTCGCTCTCGTCACTGGGGCCGGCGCCGGTATGGGGCTGGCGACCGCCCGCGCGTTCGCCGGGTCCGGGGCCGCCGTCGCCCTCACCGACATCGACGAAGCGGCCCTGAACGCTGCCGCGAAGGAACTCACCGACGCCGGCCACCAGGTCCTCGCCCTCACCTGCGACGTCAGCGACGAGGACCAGGTCGCCGCCGCCGTCGACCGCACGGTCGAGACCTTCGGCCGCCTCGACATGGCCTACAACAACGCCGGCATCCAGATCCCGCCCAGCGACGCCGCCGAGGAGCCCGCCGAACGCTTCGACCGCGTCAACGCCATCAACCTGCGCGGCGTGTGGGCCTGCATGAAGCACGAGCTGCGGCACATGCGTGCACAGGGCAGCGGCGCGATCGTCAACTGCTCCTCCCTGGGCGGCCTGGTCGGCCTGCCCGGCCGCGCCTCCTACCACGCCTCCAAGCACGGCGTGATCGGCCTGACCGCCAGCGCGGCACTCGAATACGCCCCGCGAGGCATCCGCATCAACGCCGTCTGCCCGGGCACCATCGACACCCCCATGGTCAGCGACATGATCGACAAGGGGGAACTCGACCGTGCCGAGGCCGAGGCCAACCAGCCCATCAACCGGCTCGGCACCGCCAAGGAGATCGCCCAGGCCGTCCTGTGGCTGTGCAGCCCCGGAGCCGGCTTCGTCGTGGGCGTCGCCCTGCCCGTGGACGGTGGCTACGTCGCCCGCTGACGACAGCCCACACATCAAGGAGAGTTGAGACACCATGGAATTCATCAAGCAGCAGCCCAGCAGCAAGGCGCCGGCCAACTGGTTCACCGGCGACGTGTGGTGGGACGTCATCGTGGCCGGCCAGGCCCCGTCCAGGATGCGCGCCAACATGGTCCGCTTCTCGCCGGGCGCCCGCACCAACTGGCACTCCCACGCCGTGGGCCAGACCCTGCACGTCGTTTCCGGCATCGCGCTGATCGGCACCCGGGACGGCACCGTCTTCGAGGCCCACCCCGGCGAGACCGTCGCGTGTCCGCCGAACGAGGAACACTGGCACGGCGCCGTCCCCGACCGGTTCATGGAGCACATCGCCCTGTGGGAGGGCACGGGCGACGGCACCCCCGAGACCACCTGGGCCGAGCCGGTCACCGACCAGCAGGCCACCCGCGCCGCCCGCCGCACCCGCGACCAGTAGCCCCGGCCCATCCCACGCGCATCGGGGGCTCGCGAAGGACCCCGCCCGGCGGCCCGCCCCCGCCGAGCCGGCCCGGCGCCTGGCTCCCGACGGCGCGGCCCGGCTCAGGACGTCACGGCGTCCCGGGGACTGCCGCCTGCCTTGCAGCGCGCGCAAGTGCCCCCGATGACGTCGGTCAGTCACTTCTGCCGGAGCTGCAAGGGGGGAGGAAAGTCTCCCTGCCACGAGCTTGCCGGTGGTGCAAGACTCCCCAGGCGGCCGGTAGCCGCTGCCAGAGCGCGCGGTTGCCGGCTTCCCCGCGGTGACGACGATCCACTCTCGCGTCCCGCTGATGTGTACGGCCGATCCGTCAGCGATACGAAGGCGTACGTATGTCAACTGAACTCCCCGAACCTGCCGCTCCACCCCCCACCGGAGCCGACGAGTCCTCGCCCACTCGGCGCACCTTCATCGCCACGAGTACCGTGGTCGGCGGCGCGGTCGTCGCGGGGAGTGTCGTCGGAGGGACCTCCCTCTTTGGCGCGGAAGAGGCGGCAGCCGCCGAGAGGCCGCCGTCCAGCCGTGTCTCCCTGACGGTCAACGACACCCGCCAAAGCGTGACGGTCGACAACCGCACCTCGTTGCTGGACCTGCTGCGCGAGCATCTCGGACTGACGGGCTCGAAGAAGGGCTGCAATGCCGGGGCCTGCGGGGCGTGCACGGTGCTGGTCGACTGCCACCGGGTCAACGCCTGTCTGACGCTCGCGGTGCGTCTGGAGGGGGCCGAGGTCACCACGATCGAGGGCCTGGCCGCCGGCGATCGACTCCACCCGTTGCAGCAGGCGTTCATCGACGAGGACGCCTTCCAGTGCGGCTACTGCACACCGGGGCAGATCGTCTCCGGGGTGGGTTGCATCCAGGAGGGTCACACCGGTTCGCCGGAGGAGATCCGGGAGTGGATGAGCGGCAACATCTGCCGCTGCGGCTGTTACGTCAAGATCGTGCGCGCGGTGGAGCAGACCGCGGGCCACAAGTGAGGATCGGCCGCCATGCATCCCTTCTCCTACACCCGTGTCTCCGACACCCGTGAAGCTCTCGACGCCGGTCGCCGCGGCGGGCGTTACATCGCCGGGGGAACCACCCTGGTCGACCTCATGCGGGAGACCGTCGAACGCCCCGAGACCCTGGTCGACATCACCGGCCTGCCGCTGGGCGAGATCACCGTCACCGAGCGCGGGGGCCTGCGCGTCGGCGCCCTGGTGACCATGTCCGAGGCCGCCGCCCACGCCAAGGTGCGCACCCTGTATCCCGTCGTCTCCGAGGCGCTGGAGCTGAGCGCGTCGGCCCAGCTGCGGAACATGGCGACCATCGGCGGCAACATCATGCAGCGCACCCGCTGCACGTACTTCCGGGACGTCACCGCCGACTGCAACAAGCGTGAGCCCGGCTCCGGTTGCGCCGCGCTGCACGGCGTCAACCGCTCGCACGCCATCCTCGGCACCTCGGACGCCTGTGTGGCCACGCACCCGTCCGATGCCGCCGTGGCCTTCGCCGCTCTGGAGGCATGGGTGCACCTGCTGGGCCCGGACGGGGCACGCCAAGTCCCCTTCGCCGACTTCCTTTTGCGGCCGGGCAGCACTCCGCAACGCGAACATGCCCTGAAGCAAGGTGAGTTGATCACCGCAGTGGAGATCCCCGCTCTTCCGCGGCCGCTCAGGTCCGGCTATCTGAAGGTGCGTGACCGGCAGTCGTACGAGTTCGCCCTGACGTCGGCGGCCGTCGGGCTGCACGTACGCGGTGGGGTGATCCGCGAGGCCAGGGTCGCCGCAGGGGGAGTGGGCACGGTGCCCTGGAAGCTGCCCGCTGTCGAACAGCACCTTGTCGGTGAACGCCCCTCGGGGGCCCTCTGGTCGGCCGCTGCCGCGAAGGCGGCGGACGGCGCCCGTCCCCTGCGGCACAACCGCTTCAAGGTCGAGCTGCTCAAGCGCACCGTCGAACGCCAGCTGCGCGTCGTAGGAGGTACCAAGTGAGCCCCCAGCCGCAGGCAGCCGTGGGCGCGCCGCTGTCCCGGGTGGACGGCCGGCTCAAGGTCACCGGACAGGCGCTGTACGCCGCCGAGCACGAGGTCGACGGGTCCGTGCACGCCGTCATCGTCGACGCGGCCATCGGCCGCGGTCGCCTCACGTCGATCGACAGCGCCGCCGCCGAAGCTCATCCGGGCGTACTCAAGGTGCTCCACCACCGCAACGTGCCGAAGCTGCCGTACCGCGACAACTCCGGGTCGAACAATCCGCCCGGCCGGCGACTCCGCGTCTTCCAAGACGACCGCGTCCGCTTCCACGGCCAGCCCGTCGCCGTCGTGGTCGCCACCACCCTGGAGGCCGCACAGCACGGCGCGAGCCTGGTCAAGGTCGGCTACGACGCCGAACAGTCCTCGACCGACCTGACCGAGGCCGAGCCGGACGAGCCGACCCGTTACGCGCGCGGCGACGTCGAAGCGGCCCTGCGCGCGGCAGCCGTACGGCTGGACCTGACCTACCGCACGGCCCGCAACCACCACAACCCGATGGAGCCGCACGCCACCATCGCCCGCTGGGACGGCGACCAGCTCACCGTGTGGGACAAGACCCAGTGGGTGGTGGGCACGCAGACCGAACTCGCCGCGGTGTTCGGCCTGAGGACGGACGCGGTGCGCGTCATCTCACCGTTCGTCGGCGGCGGTTTCGGCACAGCGCTGCGCTGCTGGCCACACGTGGTCGTCGCCGCGCTGGCCGCCCGCGAGACGAAGCGCCCGGTCAAGCTGGTCCTCAGCCGCAAGCAGATGTACCTCGGTACCGGTTTCCGGCCCTCGTACGAGTACCACCTGCGCCTCGGCAGCGACCGCCGCGGCCGGCTGTCCGCCGCGGTGCACGAGCTGGACGCCGAGACGTCGTCGTACGAGACGTTCACCGAGTCCATCCTGGCGGCCGGACAGATGCTCTACAGCATGCCCCACGTGACCCAGAGGTACCGGACGGTGCCGCTGGATCTGCCCACGCCGCTGTACATGCGAGGCCCCGGCTTCCAGACGGCCTCCTTCGTCATCGAGTCGGCCATGGACGAACTCGCCCACCAGCTCGGCGTCGACCCGATCGAGCTGCGGCGGCGCAACGAGCCGCACGAGGACGAGTCGTCCGGGCTGCCGTTCTCCACCCGTCGGCTGCGCGAGTGCTATGCGGTCGGCGCGCGCGAGTTCGGCTGGGATCGCCGCGACCCCAGGCCCCGCGCGACGCGTGAGGGGGACTGGCTGATCGGCAGGGGCATGGCCGCCGGCGTCTACGACACCGCGCGCATGCCCGCCCAGGCCCGGGCCCGTCTGGACGCCGACGGCACCGCGCTCGTCGAGGCGGCCGCCACCGACATGGGCCCGGGTACGTACACCTCCCAGACTCAGGTCGCCGCCGACGCACTCGGGTTGACCGTGCGCACGGTGACCTTCCGGCTGGGGGACTCCCTCTACCCGCCGACCCCACCGCACGGCGGCTCGATGACCATGGCCAGCGTCGGCTCCGCCACCCTCGACGCCTGCAACAAGGTCCGCCGTCAGGCGATCGAACTGGCCGTCAAGGACCGCGAGTCGCCGCTGTACGGGGTGGCGGCCGACGACGTCGTGGTACGCAACGGCCGACTGCACCTGAAGAACGATCCCGTGCGCGGGGAGACGTACCGTCGGCTGCTGGCCCGCACCGGCCGCACCCACCTGGAAGCGGACGGCTCCTTCGCCCCGCCGTCGCGCCCGGAGCGGCACTCCTTCTACGGCTACAACGCGACCTTCGCCGAAGTGGCCGTCGACGCGGCCCTGGGCCTGGTGCGGGTACGGCGCGTACTCGGCGTGTACGACGCGGGCCGCATCATCAGCCCCAAGCTCGCCGACAGCCAGGCCCTCGGCGGCATGGTCGGCGGCATCGGCACCGCCCTGCTGGAGCACACCGTCACCGACCACCGCGACGGACGCATCGTCAACGCCAACCTCGCCGACTACCTCGTCCCCGTCAACGCCGACATAACCGACCTCAAGGCGATCTACCTGGACGGAGACGACCGCGAGGCCGACCCGCTCGGCGTCAAGGGCCTCGGAGAGCTCGTGATGATCGGGGTGGCGCCCGCCATCGCCAACGCGGTCTTCAACGCCACCGGCCGCCGTGTCCGCGAACTACCCATCACCGCAGAGGCGCTGCTCTGATCTCTGATCCATGCCATCGGGCCGACGGTGCGCACACCGCTCGTCCGGCAGCCGGCCCCCGTCCGGCAGCCGGACCTCCCGGGGCCGCCGCCGCGTGACGTTTCCCCGCGTCGTGGCGGCGGCCCGCTCACCTTCCGACCCTGGTCCCGCCGTGGAGAACTGCCATGCTGAACATCGCGGACACACTGCGCCGCTGGTGCCGCGAGGCACGCCCCTTCGCCCTGGCCACCGTCGTCGACGTGCACGGCAGCGCCCCTCTGCCGGTCGGTACGTCGGTCGCGGTGGACGAGGACGGCAACGTCGTCGGCAGCATCTCCGGCGGCTGCGTCGAGGGAGCGGTCTACGAGGTGTGCCGGCAGGTGCTCCGTGACCGGGGCACTCCGCGGCGGGCCCGGTTCGGCTACTCCGACGACGACGCCTTCGCCGTCGGCCTGACCTGCGGCGGCGAACTCGATGTCTTCGTCCAGCGCATCGATCCCGCAGCCCAGCCGCACCTGTCCACGGCCCTCTCCGCGATCGTTCAAGGGCGACCGGTCGCCGTGGCACAGGTCGTGGACGGCCCGGAGCACCTCCTCGGCTCCACGCTGAGCGTGCTCGACGACGGCCGTGTCGCCTACGGGCGCGTGGACGGCGGCCCCGCGGACCGGGCAGTGGCCGACCGGGCCAGGGCCCTGCTGCGGGCGGGCCGCACCGTCCGCACCGACATCGGCGGGCAGGCGGACGAATGTCCCGAACGGCTGTCCGTCCTCGTTCATGTCCACGCGTCCCCGCCGCGCCTGTTGGTCTTCGGCGCCGTCGACTTCGCCGCGGCCCTCAGCCAGGCCGGCCGCTTCCTGGGCTACCACGTCACCGTCTGCGACGCCCGCCCCGTCTTCGCCACTCCCGCCCGCTTCCCGCACGCGGACGAAGTGGTGGTCGACTGGCCCCACCGCTACCTGGAACGCACCGAGGCGGACGAGCGTACCGCCGTATGTGTCCTCACCCACGACGCCAAGTTCGACATCCCCCTGCTGCGCCTGGCACTCGACCTGCCCGTCGCCTACGTCGGAGCCATGGGCTCCCGGCGCACCCACGACGAACGCATGCACCGCCTGCGCGAGCAGGGCGTCACGGAGAACCAGTTGGCCCGGCTGCGTTCCCCAATCGGCCTCGATCTCGGAGCCTCCACACCCGAGGAGACGGCCGTCTCCATCACCGCGGAGATCATCGCCCGGGCCAACCACGGCACAGGCCGGCCACTGACCCAGATCACCGGCCCGATCCACCCGCCGTCGGAGTTGGCGAACTACCGGTAGGCCGGCCTCACGAACCGACAAGGGTTCATCGTCCCTCTGCAAGTAGCCGTCAGCCTGGAAGAACCGAGGCCCTGGCGTTCTCGGTGGAGGCAGAAGGTACGGTTTCACCCGGTGCGTCGGCAGGCACGCCTGTTCCGTCCCGGAGAGGAGGGATGTGCTGTGCGTCATGACACTCGTTTGACGTTCTGGGCTCCCGCAGGCTGGACATTGAACCGCCCCGCTTCGAATGGAGACTCGATTTCGTGAAAGGATCGAGTCATGGCACGACCTTCCCGTTACCCGCTTGAGCTCCGCCGTCGTGCGGTGCGCATGGTCGCCGAGGTGCGCGACGACTACCCGACCGAGACGGCTGTTCTGCAGGCGGTTGCCGAGAAGCTCGGGATCGGTTCCCGTGAGACGCTGCGGAACTGGCTGAAGCAGCACGAGATCGACGCGGGCCAGCGCCCGGGGACGACGACGGAGGAGTCCGCCCAGCTCAAGGCGCTGAGGAAGGAGAACGCCGAACTCAAGCGGGCGAACGACATCCTGAAGGCCGCGGCGAGTTTCTTCGCGGCCGAGCTCGACCGGCCACTCACACGCTCGTAGCGTTCATCGACGAGCACCGGGCCCGCTTCGGCGGCGTCGAGCCGATCTGCAGGACGCTCACCGAGTACGACTGCAAGATCGCCCCTTCCACCTACTACGCCCACAATAAACGTCTGGCCGAGCCCTCGCTCCGCACCCTGCGCGATGCGGACCTCAACCCGGTCATCCACGGAATATTCGCCACCAACTACCGCGTATACGGGGCCAGAAAGATCTGGCGGGAACTGAACCGGCAGGGCCGTCCGGTCGCCCGCTGCACCGTCGAACGACTGATGCGCGAACTCGGCATCACCGGCGCGGTCCGCGGCAAACGGGTCATCACCACGATCCCTGGCGGCCAGGTCGACCGGGCCCCCGACCTCCTGGACCGGAACTTCGTCGCGAGCGCGCCGAACCGGTGCTGGGTCGCCGACTTCACTCACGTGAAGACCTGGTCCGGCGTCGTCTACATCGCGTTCGTCGTGGACACCTTCTCCCGCCGGCTGGTCGGCCGCCACCGGCAAGGAGACCCAGCTCGTCCTGGACGCCCTGGAGATGGCCCTGTGGCAACGGGACCGGGATCAAATCCCCTACGAGAAAGGCGAGTTGATACATCACTCGGATGCCGGTTCGCAGTACACGAGTTTCAAGCTCGCCGAACATCTGGAGACTGCCGGCATCGCGGCAAGCATTGGATCAGTCGGAGACGCGCACGACAACGCCCTGATGGAATCGACGATCGGTCTGTACAAAACGGAGTTGATCAAACCGCAGAGACCCTGGCGGACGCTGTCCCAGGTCGAACTTGCCACTGCCGAGTGGGTCGATTGGTACTGCCACCGCCGACTCAACGGTGAGATAGGGCACATCCCGCCCGTCGAGTACGAGACCAACTACTACCTGACCACCACGAACCCCAGGTCATAACCACAATCTGAGATCTCTACCGAACCCGGGGCGGTTCAATGGCCGCCGCCGCGTAGTCCACGTGAGCGGCCAGCTCTGCCGTTCGAGTGGACGTGAACGGTCGTTGAGCGGCCGAGCGCGTTCAGGATCTGTCGCGCGGTTCTCGCCATACATTCCCCCACGGTGTCCGCGTGCCCCGGCTGGCCGGGAACGGTAGTTCGAGGCATTGGGGCGCATACAAGTGCGCATGGTGAGCCAAGAACCACAACCGGCCACACCGGGACCAGGTGCGACCACTGGCGACGCAAGCCGTGCCGAAGGTCCTACAATCCGCGCTCGTCAACCGAATGCCGCCCGAGTGCCCTCTCGCAGGGGGATGTTGGACTGGATGTGCCGGGAAGTCATGCTCCCGCCGATCAGAAGGAGGCGGGCATGGACTTGAAAGACCGTCACGATGGTGCTGCACCGGACGCCGGCGAGCTGCTGTACCCGCCCCCGGCCCAGCCGCACGGAGATGGACGGCCGGCTGGCGGCAGCGCGGTCGCGGGCGTGGCGGGCGAGTTCGGTGCGGAGCTGGTGCGGGCCATCCGCGTGGGCCTGGCCGAGGTGAGCAGCTCTGGTCACGGGGCCCGGGGGCCGTCGCAGCTGAGCTGGTATGAGTTCGCGGCCGAGTACGCGCGGGCTCACTGGCCGAGTCGGGCGGCGAAGACCCGGGACGAGGTCAGCGACGCGTTGACTGCCGTCACGCAGGCGATGCTGTGGGACCTTCCGGGGCGCCCGAACGGACAGCTGCTGCGCCGTACCTTGCGGCACTGGGCGTTCGTTGTGCCCGGGCCGGGACAGGGGGAGATGCCGGCGCAGGATCGGCTGGTGCTGCAGTGGGTGGCGAAGGCGTCCCGTCCCCTGGTGGATCTGCAGGATCCGGTCGTGGCGCGTGATGTGCTGGAGTCGCTGCGCCGCAAGCTGGACGGGGGTGAGGCGGCGGTGGAGACGATGCGCCGCAAGCGCAAGGTGCTGGTGCATGCGCTCCACTACGCAGTGGAGCGGGGCGAGTTGGGCAGCCACCCGCTCAAGCGGCTCCGGTGGCGGGTGCCCAAACCGGCGGTCACGGTGGATCCGCGGGTGGTGGCCAATCCGTACCAGGCGCGGGATCTGCTGGATGCCGTCTCCTACGTGGGCGGCTACCGGAGGGCTCGCGGCCGTCGGCTGGTCGGGTTCTTCGCCGGCATGTACTACGCGGGTCTGCGTCCGGAGGAGGCGGTCGCGGTGGCGCTGCCGGACTGCCGGCTGCCCAGCACTGGTTGGGGGCGGTTGATCCTGCACCGTACTCGGCCGCAGGCGGGCAAACCGTGGACCGACAGCAGCGAGTTCCATGATGAGCGCGGGCTGAAGAACCGCCCGCCGGGGGAGACACGGGTGGTGCCGCTGCCCCCGCATCTGGTGGCGAAGTGGCGCGAGCACGTCGCCACGTTCGGCACGGCCGACGACGGCCGGCTGTTCTTCACCGAACAGGGGCGGATCATCAGCTACGGCACCTACCACCGGGTCTGGCACGAGAGCCGCGACCTCGCCCTGCCGCCCGCCCTCACCGGCACGCCGCTCGCGAAACGGCCCTACGACCTGCGGCACTCGGCGCTGTCCCACCTGGCTGTGCGCGGGCGCTGATCCGGCAGAGGTCGCCCAGCGGGCCGGCAACAGCGTCGAGGTCCTGCTGAGCCGGTACGCGAAGTGCCTGTACGACCGGCAGTCCATCAACAACCAGCGCATCGAAGGGCTGTTGAGCTCCTACGACCAGCCGCGCGAGCCCGACGAGCAGTTCGAGGCATAGCTCCCTGCGCCCTAGCTGAAGCGGGCGCGTCCCGCGATACGCAGTCGATTCTCCCCACGCGCTCCCCAGCGCTGTCCGGACTCCCTAAATTCTCCCCAGTGAGAACCCTGCTTGTGGGCGCGGGCGACGCGGTGTCCATGTACGCCCGACAGCTGTGGGTGGTTACGACGGGTGAGCCCCGCCGGTCCCTGTGGGAGCCGGCGGGGCTCATGGCCTGATGGGATCAGTGCAGCGCGGCGACCTCACTTGCTGACAGGGTCCGCGGGTACACGTGGACGTCTGCCACGGAGCCGGGGAAGGCCAGGTATGGGGTCGTGGCGGAGGCGCTGTTGATGCAGCCGCCGATGGTCAGTGGCATGGAGGAGTCGTACTGGGGGCTGAGGTTGGTGGCTGTCCCCACCAGGGTGCCGTTCTGGTAGAGGGCCATGTTGCCGGTGTTGGAGCTTCCGGCGACCGGTGCGCGGAAGGCTGCGACGAGATGGGTCCAGGTGCCGGTCGGTGCGGAGTTGTTGTCTCCCTCTGCGGTGGGGAAGTCGGCGTTCTCGTCGTTGGTGGTGGTCGTCTGGAACATCCAGGCGCTGCTTGCCTTGTCGTAGGAGAGGTAGAACGCCTGGTGTTGGGTGGTGCCCTGGCAGACGGCGGTGGTCCCGAGTGCTGAGTTGATCTTCACCCAGGTCGAGATGGTGTAGTCGCCGAGGGTGTTGACCGCGCTCTGTTTGCTCTTGAGGAATCCGGTGCTGCCGTCGAAGGCGACGCTGCCGGCGGCGCCGCTCGGTGCGTCGGTTCCGTACGTGGCGCTGCCGGAGGCCGTGAACGGGTTGAGGGTGGCGGTGTCGCTGCCGTTGGCGGCGAGCTTCCATTCGTCCTCGGGCATGCCGTTCTCCCAACCCGTCGGCACGATCACGCTGGTGGCGCTCGCCTGACTCGGCTCCATCGCGTACGGGTAGAGGTGGACGTCGGCCACGGAGCCGGGGAAGGCCGAGTACGGCGTGGTCGTATCGACGCTGTTGACGCAGCCGCCGATGGTCAGGGGCATGGAGGAGTCGTACTGCGGGGTGAGGTTGGCGGCCGTGCCCATCAGGCTGCCGTTCTGGTAGATCGACATCACGCCGGTGTTGGAGTCGCCGTCGACCGGGGCGGTGTAGGTGACCAGGAGATGGGCCCAGGTGCCCACGGCACCGGTGTTGGTGTCCCCTTCCGCGGTGGGGAAGTCGGCGGTGGCGTCGTTCGTGGTGGTGGTCTGGAACATCCAGCCCTTGTTGCCGCTGTCGTAGCCGAGGTAGAACGCCTGGTGCTCGCTTGTGCCCTGGCAGATGGCGGTGGCGCTGGTAGCCGAGTTGATCTTCACCCAGGCGGAGACGGTGTAGTCGCCGAGGGTGTTGACGGCGGTGTGGTCGCTCTCCAGGAATCCGGTGCTGCCGTCGAAGGAGGCCGAGCCGGAACCGGCGTTGACCGCATCGGGGCCGTCGGAGCCGAGCGTCGCGCCGCCGACAGCGGTGAACGGGTTGTCCGTCTGGCTGTCGGTGCCGTCCGTGTCCAGCTGCCATTCGTCCTCGGGAGTGTCGCTGCCCGTGGCGAGCGGAACGACCAGGTTCGGCGCGAAGGTGAAGCTGTCGTTGTCGGTGTCGCTGACGTACAGGGCCGCCAGGTCGGCGTAGTAGGCGTTGGCCGGGTTGCCGTTGGACAGGTCGGCCGCCTTGACGGTCGAGGAGGTGGCGGTGCCGTCCGTGGAGACCGCCGAGGCGAAGTCGATGACCTGGCCTGGGTAGTTGTTGGGCAGATCGCTGTTCACCTGCTCGCGTGCGGCCTCCTGCGTCGCCGTGCCCGGGTGGGCGGCGGTGAACGGCGGGATGGTGGCGAGGTAGACGGTGATGTTGGCGTTCTGGGTGATGGGCTGGCCTGAGGCGTCGTAGGACTGGCTGTCGTCGGTGTAGTACGAGGAGAGCTGGCTGTTGAGCGCAGACAGTTCGTTTTCCACGGTGGTGGCGCAGGTTCTGGCGTCGCCGGTGCAGTTGAGCAGGTCGGTGGCGCCGGTGGACACGAGGACGGTGCGCACGTTGCCCTGGGCCAGCACATTGCGGTCCTGCGGGTTGAGCGCGTTGGTCGGAGGGGTGTCGCCGGTGATCTGCGGAAGCAGGTTGTTGCTCAGGCTGTAGCTGTTGGTGCCCGCGTTGAGCACGCCGTAGTCCACGGAGTTGTCCCCGACGGAGTCGTTGACCAGGGCGTCGGTGAAGGCGTCGCTGAGGTGGTGTTGGCCGTCGCCGCTTGCTGTGTCGCCGTTGATGCTCTGGTCGCCGTAGAGGACCAGTGAGCCGGTGGGCGTGGTGGTGGGTGTGGTGACGTCGATGCCGGCGAGGTAGGGCAGGCCGGTGTAGGTGGTCTGAGTGTAGTTGGTGGCGGCGGTGTCACCGGTGCGGTTGGCGGCGTCGCTTGTCCAGACGGGAGTCTGGGCCGTGCCATGGCCGGGCATCGCGGATACCGAGCCGTGAACCTGCAGGCTGACTAGGAGGGTCGATTGCTGCGCGACGGTCAGGGTTACGGGGTCGGTGGCGGCGTCGCCGCCCGCCGGGATGGTGACGGAAGCGGAGCCGCCGAATTTCAGTGCCGTCGGGGCCGCAGCCGCGGTGGCACCGCCCGCGGTGGTGTCCTGGAGGGCGACGGAGGCCGCGTCGAAGGTCACCGGGGCGGTGCCCATGGCGTTGGAAAGATGGATGCGCACTCCGTTGCCGTCATCGGTACCGACGCTGACATGGGCAGGGATGCGGAGTGTCTGCCCGTTGACGGTCGCGGTGCTGCCGCTGGAGAGCTGCACCTTGGCGGTGTCCTGGACCGAGGACCAGGTCCCGACCCAGTGCTGTGCGCTCGTTCCACTCCCGGTGACAGTCAGCGGCCGCACGCCCAGCCCGAGCACGTGCAGGCTGGGCTGGCCTGCCTGAACGCCGTTGGTGAACAGTGGCAGGGAGATGCTGCTGATGACCGAGCCGGGGCAGTCCAGTGGAACGCTGACTGCGTAGACCTTCGGGCCTGAACTCGGGTTGGTCTGCGTGTTGTTGCTGTGGTTCTCGTGGACCAGGGTGATCGAGGCTGCCGAGGCCGGACCGGAGAGCCAGTCAGGCACGGTGTCCAGCCGATAGCCCTGGTCGTAGGGGGCGCCGTTGGGATCCAGGCAGTTGTTCTTGGCGTAGGTGATGGTGCCGGTGGCGCCCTTGGCAGGGCCGCCGGTGGCGAAAACGAGGAAGACCAGGGCGTCGCCGGTGTTCACGACTCCGCTGCCCGGCATGGTGACGGTCTGGCCGGAGGCCAGCATGTTGTCGTACGTGCCGGTGCCGAACTTCGGCAGGGCGATGGTCGCGCCGTCGACGGTCACCGTCTTGCCGCTCTGCCAGCCCGACGTGCTGGTCAGATCGGCGGAGTTGATGCTGTCGCCGGAGCCGTCGGCGTCGGCCGTACTGGTCGTGGTGGTGAAGGTGCTGGTGGCTGTGTTGTTCAGGCAGCTGCCGGTGAAGTTGATCGCGCAGGTCAGCGCCGGTGCGAGGCGCAGGACGTCGATGCCGGCCTGGTAGCCCGCCGAGCTGGGGTTCTTGCCGGTGAGCGTGAGGGTCAGCGTGTGGACACCCTGTTTGAGGGTGAGCAGTTGGCCGTTGGTGTCCTTGGGGATGCCCAGGTTGCGGAACTGGGTGGTGGTGTACGAGTTGTAGGCGTCGAATCCGCTGATCAGGGTGGACTGGGTGCTGGTGCCCGCGTCCAGGACCAGGCGGTAGATGCCGTAGTCCTTGGCCTTGGTGAGGTTGGCCCCGAATCCCCAGGGGCCTGCCTTGGGGATGTCGAAGCTGAAGGTGGCGCTGTCGCCGCTGACGACCTTCGACGTGGCGCTCTTGTTGCCGAGCATGGCCTGGTAGCCGTCGGCGAACTCGTAGCCGCTGAAGGCGGGTTGGCTGACCGCTTGGCCGCCGGAGCTGGTGGTCGTGGCCTTCGGTACGACGGTGCTGGTGCCGTCCGTGTTGGTCGCGGTCCAGCCGCTGATCATCTTGTCGCCGTAGGCGTACGTCGGTGTGCTCGTTCCGGCGTAGAAGGCGTAGGCCGTCTGGGAGATGGACGTCGATCCGGCCTGGTCCACCGCCTTGGCATACAGGGTGTGGGGGCCCGCCACGGCCGGCGCGAACGCGGGGGAGGCGCTGCCGTTGATGGCCGAGGTGCCAGTGCCGGAACCGTTGTCGGACGTGGCGTAATAGACCTTGCCCGCCACGATCTTGGTGCCCGCCGCCCAGTGGGTGACGCTGGTGGTGTACACCGTGTTGCCGAGCGTGGCGTCCAAGGAGAACAGGTAACCGGTCACGTTGTTGGTGTGGTTGTTGCCCAGGACGAACGTGCCCTGGTCACCAAAGGCCGCGCCGATCTGCTTGGCCGGGAACTGACTCGAGGTCACCGTCGGCGCGGGCGGCGCGCTGGTGTCCACCGTGAAGGTCTGCGTCTTGGTCCAGATCCCGGAGCCGGTGCCGGCCCAGTAGCCGGCCGCGTTCTGGGCTGTGGCCTTCCAGGTGTACGTGCCGTCCGGCAGGCTCGGTGTCGTCCAGTCGCTGCCGTTGGTGTTGTAGCGTGCGCGCTTCCTGGAGTCCAGGTTCGGGCCGTAGCCCTGGTGGATCATGGTGCCCGAGGAGTTGAAGACCTGGTAGTCGACCCGGAGCAGTTCGCTGCCACCTGCCAGGTCGGGATCGACCGCGCGGGCGGACAGAGTCGGGGTGTGCGTGGTGGTCATCGTCTTGCCCGAGCTCACAATCGACGGCTTGATCGCGGGCGTCCCCGTGCCGTTCTTGAGCTTCGGGCGGTAGCTGTAGGTGACTGACATCGTGGCGCCGCCGCCGTAGGCGAGCTGCTTCCACTGGGAGGCATCGTTCATGTCGGGCGACTGGACCATCAGCGTCATGCTGCTCCAGCCGCCGGCCGCCGCGCTCTGAGCCCGGGAGGTCACGTCGAACTCCAACGACGGCGGACTGACATAGGAGTTGGAGCCGTCGGTGACCGGGCAGGTGCCGGCCTCGTGGCTCTTGGGGTTGGTGCCGAGGGCACCGGTGCGTCCTCCGGGCTCGTGGCCCCAGTACAGCGAGGACGACCCCCACCCGGCGGGCCGGTCGGTGCCGTAGACGGCGGCCGGGGTGTCGGCGCAGGAAGCGGCGGAGAGCTGCTTCACGTACAGGGAGGCGTGGCTGACCACGGCGCCTTTGATGCCACCCGTGTTGATCTGGTAGTAGGTGCGGGCTCGTTCACCGTTGCCGGGGGTGCTGTTGTCCCATCCCTCGCGGGCGTTGGTCGCCCCTGTGGTGGACGTGGAGTTGTAGACGTTCCACCCGTTGTCGGAGATCCGGGCCCAGTCCAGCTGGGACGGCCTGCCGCTCCATTCCGGGTCCACATAGACGGGGTAGGTCGTGGTCTTGGCGGTGAGCAGGGACTGGTCCAAGCCCAGCACTTGCTTTCCGCTCTTGAGGGTCACACGGACCTGGGCGCGGTGTCTGCCGACCTCGGCGGCCGCGGTGTGTTCGGCGCGGGCGGCCGAGGCGGTCTTTGTCCGGGCGGGGGTGGTGCCGCTGGGTTTCTGGCCGGAGCTGTCCCACATCAGTGCGGTGTCGCTGTGGAACACCGTCTTGCCGGTGTTCCTGTCGCTGGCCTGGGCGCCGCCGTTGGAGGTGGTGGCCAGCTTGAGGTTGGTCGAGGTGGTGTTGAGAGCAAGGCTGCGCAGGCGCGGGTCGGCGGCGGCCTTGGCGGTCTTGACCACCAGGATCGAGGAGTAGCCGGAGGCGTCAGCGGTCAGCTGGAGGTCGACTCCGGGGAGCACCTCCGGGTAGGTGGCGGTGTCCTTGGCGACCACCGGCTTGGGCAGCGCGCTTGGCCAGGAGAAGCCCAGCTTGTCGGCCCCGCTGCGCATCGTGACCAGTGCGCCGGAGCCGCCGTCGGAGAAGGCCACCGGTGTCACGGTGGCCTTGGGGGTCCAGGTCCCGTCCGTCTGCTGCACCAGAGTCGTGTTGATGGGGACCCATTTGCCCTGCTGCTGCACCCGTTGCGGCATTGAGGACTCGGTCCAGGTGAAGGTCCCGTCCGGATTGGCCACCACCTCCGTGCTGGTGTCGGTGAGCTGGCCGATGGTCACAGGCCGGCCTGTTGCTTTGGCCTGCGCGGACGCCGACTCCGTGAGGTTGAGACGCCTGGCGGCGGACGGGGAATTGTCGCTCTGCGATGTGGCCGGTGAATTCGGCAGAGCGTTCGCGGGTGCGGCGGCCGCAAGTGAACTCGCCGCCAGGGCGGTGACGATGGCGGCGGCGATCGGTTTCGACGCGGGACGTCTGGAAGCGCGCATGGGTGTGCGAGAGGAGGACATCGAGGTTGGGGTCCTTCGAGGGGTCAGGCGGTTCCCCCCGTGGGCCCCGCGCCGTGTGCATTCTGTGTGGCTGGTGTGAGCCCGGTCCATCGTCAATTGGTCGACAAGTGCCCATGTGTAGTCCGTTTTTGATGCTTGTAGGTCAAATTGCGTTTGAGTCTGTGCGCTTCCTTTGCTTTTCCTCGGAGGATGCTTTGCCTTCAGGGTCGGCCTGTGGCTCTAGCGTGATCCTCCGCGGGGGCTTGACCGACGCGTGCCTCCGTTCTGACGTTCTCTCAAACCGCCTAAGTCGAGGGGGACTTGGGTGCTTTGGGATCGGGGAGGGGAACGCACACCATGGCGCGGACAACGGGGTGGAGACGCGGTTGGGCGGCTTGGGGCGCCCAGAGGGTTCGACGTACGGCAGTGGTGACGGCAGGCGTGTTGTTGGCGGGCCTGCTGCCCGCCGGCATCGCGACAGCGGCCTCTCCGGTGAAGCGGCATGTGTCGGCTCCCGCCGCTCCGCGCGACAAGCGGATCCCCTTCACTCGTGTCACGCCTAAGCATCGTTCCTCGCCGAAGCAGTTCAAGCACTTCGATCCCACCGGGCATACGAAGCTCCCGGCGCCGGGAAGCGCGGTGGTGACGCTACCCACCGCGCCCACCTCTGTGAGTGTCAAGGCGCCCCAGGTGAGAGCCGGGGCCACACCCGTCCTGCTCGGTGCCGCCGCAGGAGCGCAACCCCGGCCGGCCGCTGTCGTCGGTTCGCAGCGTGTGCGGGTGACGATGCTGGACCAGAAGACCACTCGCGCCGCCGGTGTCCACGGTGTGCTGTTCACGTTGCAGCGCACCAGCCCGGGCAGCGGGAAGGTTGCGCTACGGGTGGACGACTCATCGTTTCGCTACGCCTTCGGCGGTGACTTCGCCTCGCGGCTCCACCTGGTCCAGATGCCTCAGTGTGCGCTGACCACCCCGAAGTTGACGCGCTGCCAGACGCAGACTCCGGTACGCACGCCCCGGGGTGAGCCACTGTCAGCACAAGTAGCTGTCCCGGGCACCTCCCTCACGGGTGCCGCCGCCGCGCTAGCTCCGCGCTCGGCGACGAGTGCGGCAACGGCCACGGTGGTGCTGGCCGCTGCCGCAGGCTCCTCCGGTTCCTCTGGCGACTACTCGGCAACCGCTCTGTCGGCGGGCGGCACTTGGTCGACCTCGGGAAACACCGGCGCCTTCACCTACAGCTACCCCATTTCCGTGCCACCGGCGATCGGAGGCACGGCCCCGAACGTAGACCTGTCGTACGACTCGTCGAGCGAAGACGCGCGTACCGAGGGCACCAACAACCAGTCCTCATGGCTGGGTGACGGCTGGTCCTCGACGGAGAACTACGTCGAGCGCACGTACAAGGCGTGCGCCGACGACTCCTCGTCCGGTGCTCCGAAGGGCGACGGAGACGAGTGCTGGGCAGGACAGATCCTGACGTTGTCGCTGAACGGCAAGTCGACGCAGATCGTCTACGACGACGCCACGAAGACATTTCATCCCGCCGCGGACGACTCCACCACCAAGATCGAAGATCTGGCCAACGGCACGAACGGCACCAAGAACGGGGAGTATTTCAAGGTCACCGAGGGCGGAGTACAGTACTTCTTCGGCCTCAACCGCCTTCCGGGATGGACCAGCGGCAAGGACGAGACGAAATCCGTCTGGACCGAACCGGTCTACCACGCACACAGCGGCGTGTCCGACTGCCCGGACAGCACCGACTTCGCCTCCACCAGCTGCACGCTCGGGTACCGGTTCAACCTGGACTACGCGGTGGACCTGCACGGCAACGCCACGGCCTGGTACTACGCGCCGGAGACCGGCTACTACGGCGCGGACCTGAAGGACACCGCCGTGGCCTACACCCGGGGCGGCACCCTCTCCCGTATCGACTACGGCATGACGTCCGAGACGGTCTACTCCGGCACCGCGCCGGAACAGATCCTCTTCGACGTCACGAAGGAGCGCTGCATCGCCGGTACTCCGTCGGGCAACACCTGTGCGGACAGCCAGTTCACCGCCGCCAACGCGGCGTACTGGCCGGATGTGCCGATCGACCTCAACTGTACTTCGGGTTCGACTTGCACCAATCACGGACCCAGCTTCTGGTCGCGTAAGCGCCTGACGGCGATCACGACCCAGATCCAGGTCGGTGGCACGACCAAGCAGGTCGACAAGTATACGTTCACCCAGTCCTTTCCCGACGGCGGCGACCACGCCCCCACCCTGTGGCTGGACTCGATCCAGCGCATGGGCCTCGACACCCTGGGCGGTGCTTCGGGCAGCACCTCGACACCGGCAGTGAGCTTCGACCCGCCGCTGCAACTGCCCAACCGCGTGGGCACCATCCCGCAGATGCCTCTGATGTACCACGACCGTATCCAGACGGTCACCAGCGAGACCGGTGCCCAGACCACCGTCACCTATGACCGTCCGGATTGCTCCAGTGCACCGGCAAGCGACCCCGACGACCCGGCGGACGCGGCGGCGCAGGGCTTCGCGTCGACCAACACCTTGTCCTGCTTCCCCGTGTACTGGGCGCCGACCGGGCAGCCGGCACCGTGGATGGACTGGTTCTACAAGTACAAGGTCACCTCGGCCGTCACGATCGACCCGAACAACTCCTACGAGGACGGCACCGAGCCGAAGCTGGAGACCGACTACGTCTACAAGGGCAACCCGGGATGGCACTACGACGACAACGAGGTCGTCAAGGCCAAGAACCGGACCTGGGGCCAGTTCCGGGGCTATCCGGAGGTGGACGTCACCACCGGTGATCCGACCGTCTTCCACAAAACCAACGGTGCCAAGGTCTACGACCAGAAGACGCTGACGAAGACCTACTACTTCCTCGGCATGAACGGCGACACCCTGCCCGGCGGCAAGACCCGCTCGGTGCCGGCGCTGACCAGTCAGGACGGCACCACTGCCACCGTCGCCGACAATGACGCCCTGGCTGGCCAAGTCTTCGAGACCGATACGTACACCGCCGCGGGCGGCAGTCTCGACAAGGCCGTAGTCACCGTACCCACCATCATCGGTCCCACCGCCACCCGATCCCGCACCGGGCTGCCGGACCTCACGGCGCAGATGCCCCGCACCGCCAAGACCCTTACCCGACAGACGTCCTCGTACGGCTGGCGCAAGACCGAAGCCGACACCTTCTACACCACCACCCTGGGCGAGGCGACGACCGGCATGCCCGTGCAGGCCGACGACCGTGGCGAAACCGCAGCCAGTGGAAATGTCGCCAAGTGCACGTACACCCGCTACCTCACCGGCAGCGTCGACACCCTGGTTGTACCGGCCGAGATCGTCACCACGGCTCAAGACTGCTCCAGTGCCGGAGCGACTCCGGGCGGCACACTGATATCCGACGTCCGCTCCTCGTACGACAAGAACGCCTTCGCCTACGACGGTGACGGTCAGCAGAGTCCCGCGCTGCCGAAGACCGGCGACATCACACTGATCCAGAAAGCGTCCGCGTCCACCGGCGCCACCGCGACCACGTTCGTGGACGAGGCCGCGACCACGTACGACAGCTACGGCCGGATCACCCTCGTCACGCGCACACCCCACTCCACCGCCGCAAACGGCACTAGCCTGTCCCAGGGAGTCGCCACCGGCTATACGCCCGCGACCGGCGCCCTTCCGACCAGCGTTGTCAGCGCCACCCAGGTCACTCCCGGTGCCACCTGCACCACCAGCACGACCAGTTCCAAGGACTGCCAGGTCGCCTCCAGCGCCGTGGACCCTGCCCGATCCGTGCCCACTGCCAAGACCGATGCGGCCGGCCTCCTCACCTCGCTCACCTACGACGCGCTCGGCCGCCTCACAGGGGTATGGCTGCCCAACGAGAACAAGACCAACAGCGCGCCGGCGAACTTGACCTACACCTACAGCCTGTCGCAGACCGCGCCCTCGGTTGTCGCCTCCAACACCTTGTTGGACAACGGCAGTTACAAGACCAGCGAAACGCTGTACGACGCCTTGCTGCGCACTCTCCAAGTACAGGCGACCGCAGAGAACGCGAGCACGACGGTCAGCGACACCGAGTACGACTCGCACGGCTGGACGGTTGTCACCAACAACGCCTACAACGTGTCCGGCAACCCCGGTAGCAAGCTGATCTCCGTCTCCCAGGTATCCATCCCCGAGACCTCCGTCACCGACTACGACGGACTCGGTCGGGCAGACCTGGTAACCGAGGAGCACGACGGTTCCAGGACCTGGGCCACGACGACCGCCTACACCGGAGACAAGACCACCGTCCTGCCGCCCAAGGGCGGCGTCGCAAGCACCACCGTCGTCAACGCACGCGGCCAGACCACCGAACTCGACCAGTACACCGCCGCACCGACACTCTCCGGTACCGCGGCAAAGGGCTTCACCGTCACGGGCGGCACCCCCTCGCCCACGACCTACGCCTACACGGTCGCGGGCCAGCAGCATCAGGTCACCGGTCCCGACCAGACGGTCTGGACGACTGACTACGACCTGCTCGGACGCAAGAAGACCCAGACCGACCCGGACGTGGGCAAGAGCAGCTACGGATACGATGACGCCGGCAACGTGGTGTCCACCACCGACGCCAAGAAGGTCGAACTCGACTACACCTACGACCTCTTGGGGCGCAAACTCACAGCTACGGACAGCTCAAAGTCGAACTTCCAGTTCGCTTCCTGGGCCTACGACACTGTACGCATCGGCCTCCCGACCTCCTCCACCCGTTATGTCCAGGGCACCACGGGCGGCTACACGGTCGCCACCACCGGCTACACCACCCTCGGCAAGCCCACGGGCACCAAGATCAGCCTGCCGACGTCCGAGGCGCCGCTGCCGTCGACGTACACCACGACGTACACCTACACGACGAACGACCAGTTGACGGCGACGCAGACCGACCCGCGCACCCAGGGTCTGCTCAGCGAGGTCGTCACCTATGGCCACGATGCGTTGGGCGCCCCGACTACAACGGGCAGCAGCATCAATACCTACGTTGCCGCGTCCGTCTACACGAACTACGCGGAACCGTCGAGGCTGACGTTCGGAGCCTCCACCAACCCCGCGTGGGCCACGTACGCGTACGACGACCAGACCCGCCGGCTGACCGACCGCCTGGTCGAACGGACCCAGACTCCCGGCCCGGCGGTCGACGAGACCAAGTACGCCTACGACGCCTCCGGCAACCCGACCTCCACCACAGACTTGCAGTCGGAGACCGGAAACACGGTCACCGATCAGCAGTGCTACAACTACGACGCCCTGGACCGGCTCACTGACGCCTGGACCGCCAACGACAGCTGCGCCGCTAACCCGCCAACGTCGAACACTCTTACCGCAGGCCCCGGTTCCTACTGGCAGTCCTTCAGCTACGACGCGATCGGCGACCGCCGCCAGAGCGTCGACCACGCCATCGGCAGCTCCGGCACCACAGCCACCACCACCTACGTCAATGGATGCACGGCCAACTGCAACTCCACCGGCACCCAGCCCCACACCCTGACGGCCACCACCGGTGGCACCAACCCAACCGCCTTCTCCTACGACGAAGACGGCAACCTGCACACCCGTACCCCCGCAACTGGCTCTGGCCAGAGCCTGACCTGGGACGACGAAGGCCACCTGGCTCAGGTCGACACCAGCGGCTCCAACCCGACTACCACCAAGTACCTCTATGACGCCGACGGCAACCAGCTCATCCGCCGAGACCCCAGCCAGACCACCTTCTTCGCAGGCGACACCCAGATCGTCGTCAACACCGCCGTCACCCCCAACGTCCTCCTTGGCGCAGTCCGTACTTACGCACACGGTGGCGCCGGGACCCCGGTGGCCCTCCGCTCCAGCCTTGCGGGCGGGGGTCTGAAGTACCTGTTCAACGACCCGCAGGGCACCGCGAACCTGGCAATGGACGCCACCACGCAGCAGGTCGCCCGCCAGGAGCACACCCCCTACGGACAGCAGCGCTCCAGCGCCAACACGACCACTTGGCCCGATCCCACCCGTTCCTTCCTGGGCAAGCCTCAGGACACGTCGACCGGCTACACGGACGTCGGAGCCCGCAAGTACGACCCCACCCTCGGACGCTTCATCAGCGCCGACCCAGTGTTCCAACCCGCCAGCCCTCAGGAACTCGGCGGCTACACCTATGCTGGCGACAACCCGGTGAGCCAGAGCGATCCCACGGGCCTGGAAAGCTGTGGTCCGGTTCACTACTGCTCCGGCAGCAACGGCACGTACGGCACGTACCACGCCGAAAATGACCCAGGGTCGAAGAAGTACAAGGGCTCTAGTCACAGCGTCACCGACAACGCCGCCGACGGCTGCTACTACGTCCTGCTCAACCCGTGTGGTGGCGTCGGGGTAGTGACCACGGTCGCAATGCAGTCTCACAGCAACGCCAGCGTGACGACGATCATTCTGGGTGAGCTTGCCGGCATAGCCAATGGGCTTGACAAGGTGAGCGACATCGGGAATCCGCTCTGCTGGATGAGCGACTCTTTCTGCAGCGCTACCGCTGGCTCAAGCGCGACCTACGATAAATGGGCGAAAGAGGGGGGAGCTGATACCTCCTCAAGTGTCTATGAGGCAGCGATGAACAACGGGTTCGACGCACCATTGCTGGCTCTGGGCGGAGACTACGGTGCAGATGACGGCGACATCCTCGGCATCATCTGCAGTTTTTCTCCGGCAACCTTGGTTCTGATGGCTCACGGCAAGACCAAGGCCATAGGCAAGGTCAAGCCCGGGGACCAGGTCGAGGCCGCCGATCCTCACACCGGGAAGCATCGCGGGCCGCGTGTGGTCCTGGCCCACCTCGTTCACCACGACAACGACTTGATTGATCTGTCGATCGAAACCGTGTCGCATCACTCCGCCGTCATCCACACCACCTCGCGCCACCCGTTCTGGGACGACACGGACCACACCTGGGTGTCAGCGGGCCAACTCAAGCCCGGTCATGTCCTGAAGACGGCAAGCGACGGGCACGTTCACGTCCTCGCCGTCCGAGTGCGCCCAGGTGCAGCGGACATGTTCAACCTCACGGTCCAGCAGCTCCACACGTACTATGTACTCGCTGGTGCTACTCCGGTCCTTGTTCACAATTCAGGACCGAACTGCGGGGTTCCGCTTGGCGGGAAGAGCGGTGATCGCCTTGGTGGGGAAGACTTCCATGGTAGCGAATATTCCCTGGACGAGATCACTCAATTCGTGAACGGGCATACGGGTGATGGGAATTCGGCAATGGGTAGACCTTCGGTGGCAGAGGTGGAAACCACGTTGAGGCAAGCCGGACCGCGTCAGCTGGAAGGGCAGAACTCATCCCGATTCGACCATAATGGCGTTCGCGTCATCGTCAACTGGGATATGCCATGGAAGTCGACAGCCTACTATCCGGGAAGGTGATGTCATGTCAGAAGTTGAAGCACGTGATTGGCTAGGTCGCCACCTGGGAGTTGCTGAAGCAGCCCACCTTGAGCGAACTACCGTCAGCGTCGCCCCAACTCGTTCGTTGGACCTGGTCACGCTGCTGCTTGGGTGGTACGAGCATGTGGCCCGGATGGAGAGAGAGCTTGAGCTTCCCGATTCCGACAGGTCTGTCTGGGGCGCGCATGACTTGATTGCCGCCGACTTCCTGCGGGATTTCATTGCCCGAGGACTAGAATTGGTCCCTGAGGGTGAGTCGAGAAATTTCCTCACCGCCCTCAACGAGGCGGATTCGAGTTTCCTCTCCTACACGGAAGACGATGAAGCAGGTATTGTTCTTCGGCTCAATGGTGATGAATCTCAAGCACGTGGATGGTGGTGGACGCGCATCCCGTGCTCTGGGCCGATACGTAGGGATCTTGATCGGTTCTCTGCGTCATTCTAACAATTAAATACGGCCGCCTGTGGGCGGCAAGGAAATGCCGAATGCCCCACCAGGGATTGTCCCTGGTGGGGCATTCTGGTGGGCTTGACGGCAGTAGTTGACGGCAACGTCAGCGGACGGCGGCCCCGGCGAGGGGTGGTTCGTCGTCGCCGCCGTCGGGCCTGCCGGCGATCTGGGCAGGGTCGCGGAGGGCGTTGCTGAGGAGGTCGATGGCGTCGCGCTGGAGGCGGAGCCGGACGTGGGCGTAGACGGTGGCGGTGACGCCGATGTGGGCGTGCCCCAACAGCTCCTTGATCACGACGAGTTCCACTCCCTGCTCCAGGAGGAGGGTGGCCGCCGAGTGGCGGAGGTCGTGGAATCGGATGCGGCGGATCCTGGCCTGGCGGAGCATGGAGTTGAAGTGCCGGGTGAGCGTGGCCCCTTCGATCGGCGCGCCGTTGGGCCGGGTGAAGACGTAACCACTGATTTGCCAGTCTTTGCCCGCCGCTTCGCGTTCCTGACGCTGCCGGGAGCGATGCTGCTGGATGGAGTGCAGGCACGGCGTCGGCAGGGCGATGCGTCGTTCGGAGTTCTTGGTCTTGGTGGGGAGGGCGGTCAGGCCGCTGGAGTTGGTGCGTTGGAGGGTGCGGCGGATGCTGGCGGTTCCGCCGGCCAGGTCGAGGTCGTCCCAGCGCAGGCCGAGGAGTTCGCCCTTGCGGAGTCCGGTGTGCAAGGCGAGTTCGAACAACGGTTGCAACCGTTGACCGCTGGCGGCGGCCAGGAACTCGCGGGCTTCTTCGGCGGTGAGGGGTTCGAAGCGGCGGGGCCGGGGTGTGCCGTTGCGGACGTTGCGGGCGACGTTGCGCGGGATCTCCTCCTCGCGTACCGCGTGCTCCAGGGCGGACTTGAGCACCGAGTGGACGTAGGCCAGGGTCAGCGGTGAGAGCCGCTTGGAGCAGCACTCAGCAGCGGCGCAGCAGCGGGACTCCTCGCGGGCAGTGTCGAGGCCTCGGGTGCAGCACTGGCAGGTGGTGCGGAGCTGGTGGAGCCAGGTGCGGACGTCCTTGGCGGTGAGCTTGGCGAGCTTCTTCCGTCCGAGGCCGGGGATGAGGTAGAGCCGGGTGACGGCGGTGTAGCGGGTGTGGGTGTTCTCGCGGAGGTGGTGGACGGCGACGTTCTCCAGCCAGTACGTGAGGTACGCAGCGAGGCTGCCCTGGGCGGTGACGACGGGGACGCCGCGGTTGCTGGCGGCGATCTTCTCGGTCAGCTTGGCCAGCGCCTCCGTGCGTGAGCTGCCGTAGACGCGGATGCGTTTGCGGGTGTTGCCGGGGGCGAGGACGTATCCGGCTGCTTCCCAGCGGCTGTCCTTGCGCTGGTAGACGGTTCCGTCGCCGTTGGCTCGCACGCGGCGGGAGGCGGGGGTGTCTCGGGATGTGGTCATCAAGCGGCGTCCTGTTCGAGTCGGGTGTGGATGAAGTCGGCCAGCGCGGGGGTAGGGATGCGGCGGGCGCGGCCGAGGGTGATGGAGGCGAGTTGCCGGGTGCGGATGAGGTCGTAGACGGTGGTGCGGCCGAGTTGGAGGCGTTCCATGACCTGGGGGACGGTGAGGAGTTGCGTGCCGGCGGTCACGCGACGGCCCCCGCCCGGACAACACCGGTTTCGCGATCAGTGGAGTGACCGACTGGGTGACCGGCGCGGTCACCGGAGCGCTTCGAGCGCCGGGTTCGGGTCGGTTGCTCGGGTCGGGTCTGCCGTGTCGCGGCCAGGAGGTCGGCGAGGTGTTCGAGTTCGGGCAGGAGGCCGGTTCCGGCGTACTGCCAGTGGGAGACGACCAGCGTCGTGTCCGAGTCCACGCGCCGACCGGCGGTGTTGCGGTGACCGGGGCGGTGACCGTCGGCCAGGTTGGTGGAGTGTTCGGCGCGGGCACCGACCGGACTGCCGCCTGTCTGACCGGTCTGCGTCTCAGCCGACGTTGGGGCTGAGGTCTGGGTGTCGGGTCGGCGGGTTCGCCAGGCCGTGCGCTCGGCTCGGAGATGGGTGAGGGTGGTGGAGTAGTGGCGGGTGCGGGTGGAGAAGTGGCCTCGGAAGCCGAGCATGTGGGCCCATTGGCGCAGGCGAAGGTGGGCGTGCTGGGGCCTGGTCGCGAGGTGCCAGGCGGTGTGGATCACGCGGCGGGCGTGGTCGGTGATGTCGTGGGTGGCGAGTTCGGCGAGGAAGCGGAGTCGGCGGTCGAGGGTGCCGGTGGTGGTCTCGGCGCCTTTGGTGGCGTACTTGGCGATGTAGGCGGCGACGTGCCGATCGGTGACCGGGCCGCCGGTGAAGTCGGTGCCGCGGATCGCGCGGACGTCGATCTGTCGCCCGAACCGGAACACCAACCGCTCTGCCCGGTCTGAGTTTTGGGGCTGGGACGCGGGGATGTCCCCGGCGGGCTGCGGTTGCTTCGGCGGTTCACCCTCGTGGTGGACGCGGGTGCGTGTGGCGGCGGCGCGTACGGCGTGGTCGAGGAGCTGGGTGGTGGCCCAGGCGGGTGGGGTGCTGGTGGGGCCGGTGGGTCCGTCGAGTCGGATGACGGCGTGGAAGTGGACCTGGCCGCGTTTCTGGTACTCGGCGACCTTGGCGTAGGAGAGGGTGGCGTGGTGTCGCAGCGCGCTCTGGGTGAGGCCGACGGCCTTGGCGATCTCGCGGCGTAGGTGGGTGGTGAAGCGTGCCCACAGGGCTGGGGCGTGCGCGTTCCATAGCACCGCGCCCGCGTAGTCGTACGGTTTGGGGTCGAGCGGCGTGCCAAGGAGCGGGTCATCGTCCGAGTGGATGTGGCCGCAGTGGCAGCGGCCGGTGTCGGGCTGGTTGTGGACGGGCCCGAAGCCGGGCGCGGTGAGGGTGACGAACACGCGCGGGTGCGTGGCGACGCTGGTGGGGACGGTCTTGCCGCCGCGAAGTCCGGCGGCGATGAGTTGGTAGGTGTCGTAGCGGTAGACGGTGGAGCAGGCGGGGCAGCGGGTGGCGCGGCGGTTGCCGCAGCGGACCAAGAGTTCGCCCGCCGGGAGTTGGCCGGAGTCGAGGTGGTCGAGGATCTCGCCGGTCGCGCTGTCGAGGTGGGTGCAGTGCCCGGTGAGGCGGATCGGGCGCGCACACCCGCCGAGGGAGGTTATCTGCCGTGCGAGGGGTGCGAGTTGGCTGGTGGCGGCGAGCTTCGCCAGCTTGGCGGTGAGCCTGGCGCGGCGCTCCAGCGCCGACCGCCCTGCCGCCGTCGAGGCTGTGGCGGCGGCGCCTGTCGGGCAGATCGGCGTCGTGAACGCCGACGACGGACGCGAGGCGGCTGGAACGGGCGCGGGGTACGGGAGTTGAAGCTGTGCGGGCATGCGGAAATCGGCCTTTCGACGGGAACGCGGAAGGGGAGCGGTACGGGGCGACGTGGACAGGCCGAAGTGATCGGCTCACAGGGAAGGGGGCGCCTCGAAGTGGGGCGCGGGGGCCGGACCAGTGGGGGCTGGTCGGCGGGGCGCGGTGGTGATCACCGGCGGGTGCGTGACGTTAACATCGCCTCGGCGGCGCATTCAAGTGCATCCCTCCTGATTCCTTTCTTGTGGGGTGATGGGACGCGGGTAGTGTGGGGCCGGTTTCCCGGTTTGGACGGGCCGGATTCTGCTGGTAGAGGGCACAGAAGGCGGGGGTTGCAGGCGTGGTGGTGGGGCGGCGCGGGCGCAGGCCGGCGGGCAGCGGGGTGCAGCTGACGTTCGAGGTGATCGCCGAGACCCTGCGCGAGCGCATCCGCTCCGGCGGGCTGAAGCCGGGCGACGCGTTGCCGACGCAGGCCGTGCTGATGCGGGAGTTCGGGGCGGCGAGCCTGACTGTGCAGAAGGCCATGGCCCTGCTGAAGCAGGAGGAGTGGGCGGTCTCCCGCCCAGGCAAGGGAGCCTTCGTCGCCCACCACGACCACGGCGCTGATGACCTCGACGGCCCCGAGGCGACCGCGCCCGCCACCGGGACGACGGCCCGCGTCGAGGCGCTGGAACGGGCGCTGGCCGAGGCTGCCCAGCAGATTGCCGACCTTCGTGGCCGCGTCGAAGCCCTGGAGTCGGGTGGCGGCGAGCCGGGTCGCTGATCCGCCGTACGGGGGTGACCCGGGGGTGTGCGTTCAGATTTTCTCTACGAGGTTCAAGGCGGGCCCTGCCCGGCTGATCTGGGCGAACGTCGCCGACCGGCCGGAGTCGGGTTCCTGACGGAGCAAGTTGTCGCCCGCGACCGTCCTACGGCCGGATCGCAGGCACAGGGCCGACCAGGGGGCCGACCCTCACGCCCGCCGCCGGGCTCACCGAGGGCGGTGACCCGGCACCGCCTCCAGCGGGGAGCGCTACCCCCAGCAGCCCACCCTCTCGGCAGACCCCTCCCCACCCGGCCTCCGGGCTGCCGCACAGGCGGGAGGGCCAGCGCCGCCCCGACGCTCGAAGTCCCCCTCCCGGGCGAACGGGCCGCCGGGGGAAATACCGGACAGGACACACGCTGGGACAACGACCAAGTTCCTGGCAATCCTCGGGCGACTGCCCGCATGTCAGCAGGGGTGGACGTCTGCCGATCCAGCTGTCCGAGGCCGCGCGGCCGTCCTACACTGCTGGCGTGACCGCTGCATACGACTACGAGGACATGCACCACCTGGTGGACCGGCTCACCCCGACCCAGGTGCGACGCCTGCGCCTGCTCGTCACCCAGGATGAGGAACTGTCCCAGGTTGCCCAGTCGCTGCCGGCAGTCGACGCGAACGAGGGCGAGGAGTCGGTCCCGGCGGGGCTGCTGGCCCTGATCGGCAGTGTGAACGGCCCAGAGGATCTGGCTGAACGGCACGACGACTACATCCGTGAGCGGATGCGCGAGCGCTTCGGCGACTCGGCATGATCGCCACGGTCCTGGACACCGGACCCCTGGCTGCGGCGTTCAACGCGGCCGACAGGCGTCACCCGGAGTGCGCCTCCCTGCTGACGTCACTGACCGGCCGCCGTCTGCTGCCCAGCCCGGTCATGACCGAGGTCTGCTGGCTGCTGGAGCGCTGGCCCAAGGTCGAAGCGGCGTTCCTCAACGAGGTCGCACGGGGAACATTCGAGCTGGTGCACCTCACTCCCGCCGACCTGACGCGCATGGGCGAGCTGGTCCTCCAGTACGCCGACTTCCCGCTCGGCGGGGTCGACGCCTCGGTCATCGCGGTGGCCGAGCGCTTCGGCGTGGACCGGGTAGCCACCCTCGACCGGCGGCACTTCAGCGTCGTCAAGCCCGCCCACGTTCCCGCGCTGACACTCCTGCCGTAGGCCGACCAGCGGTCTGTATCTCTGACGGCAGCGCTGACGGCAACAACCACGGACGCCAGGGCACAGTCACGGACGCCAGCGGAGCACGAAACCGCCGATGACCTGCGAAAACGCAGGCAGGGAGGGGTCGCGTAGCACACGTACTATGTGCTGGCGGGGACGACTCCGGTTCTTGTGCATAACTGCAACAAGAACCAAGGGATTTACGAGTTCGAGGATCAGCTGAACCCCGGAAAGACGTATGTCGGCAAGACGAAGAACTTCAATAACCGCTTGCAGGATCACATCGACAGTGGGCGCCTGAAGAGTCGTGGAGATGCGACCTGCACGCACGTTTGCGGAACGAATGATGACCTGTTCGTTGCCGAACATCTTCGGATGGAAGAACTGCGCGGTCAGGGAGTCGATCTGTCGAATGACATTGCGTCGCCGGGCAAGAAAATCTTGGAGCAAAGGCAAGATGCCGAAAAATTCGAACAACTCGGACTCTGGTAGGAGCAGCTCGAAGTGACTGATTTCTGGAAGGTCATCGGCTCAAGCTCCGTCCAGGATGAGAGCGAGATTAACTCTGCCCTGGAGCGGATCTCTGGGCAGCTCAGCACGATGACGCCCGATGCCTTGACTCGATTTGTTGAGCGACTTCGGGAGTCGCTTTATCAGATCGACAGGAGGGAACTAGCGGAAGTTCCAGTGACGCTTGCCAACGGTTTGCAACTCCCGCAGACGAGCGACCACTTCCTTTACGCGCGATGCGCGTGCATCTTGGCAGGAGAGCGAGCGTACGGCGAAGTCCGGAGTTCTGGTCTGGGATTCGATCGATTCGTTGCGCCGTTTGCTCAGGAGGCTGAGGGGTTGCTCTACCTCGCGTCGGAGCAATACGAAAGGAAGACCGCCTCCAGGATGAACGTCGAGAGCTATTTCTCGATCGAGTCGAGGTCGAACATTCAGGGATGGGCAGACTGATCCCTGACGGAATTTGATTTGCCTGAGGACGTACTGAAGGCCCGGCGGAATGGTTCCGGCGGGCCTTCAGGGCTTTTTGACGGCAACGCTGACGGCAAGTCAGCGGACGACGGCTGCGGTGGGTGGGTCGCGGGGGCATCGTCGCCCTGGCCAAGGGCGTTGCCGAGGGTGTCGATGGCCTGGCGTAGGAGCCGGAGTCGTACGTGGGCGTAGACGCCGGCGGTGACGCCGATGTGGGCGTGGCCGAGAAGTTCCTTGATGACGACGAGGTCGACTCCCTGTTCCAGGAGCAGAGTGGCGGAGGTCGTGGAAGCGGATCGTCCGGAGCCCAGCCTTGTTGAGGAGGCGGCGGAAGCGGCGGGTGAGGTTGCCGGGGTCGACCAGCCGTGCCGATGCAACAGCCGCCACACCGTCGCTACCGACAGGCTCAGCCTCAGACGCCGGCGGATCACCGTCTGGACCCGGGCCAAAGTCCACCGCTCATCGTCGAAGCCGTGCGCTGACGGCCCCTTGCCGAGTTCCTCCTCGAGCACGGCGAACTGGGCGGCGGTGACGGTCGGAGAGTTGGCCGGGCCCGCAGAGCGCAGGGCCTCCATGCCGCCCTCGCGCCAGGCACGGCGCCAGCGTTCCACCGACCGCACGCTCACCCGCAGGTCCTTCGCGATCACCGCGGCCTTCTCGCCCGCCGTGAACCTCTCACCGGCCTGGAGCCGGATTTTCTCCCGAAACACCCGACGCTCAGCGGTCAGGCCCCCACCTGTCGGCGTACGACCTAAGCTGGCTCTGGCAAGATTTTCGTAGCCGGAGATCATCTTGGTGTGACGGTCGGCCCGTCCGCATAGCGGGTAGCCTGTGTCTGTGCTCAATTGAACTGACCAAGCTGTTACCCCAGTTGGCGGACGTGCTGGTGGAATCAGCGAATGCTTCTGGGCCTGTCGTCGTGGTTCAGGCTCGTACTAGATCGCATTCTCCGTCGGGGTGTACGGGGTGCGGCACGCTGAGCGAGTGGGTACACAGCCGCTACGTTCGGCACCTCAGGGAGGCCGCGCTGGGCGGCCGGCCGGTCCGCATCGACTTGAGTGTGCGTCGTCTGTACTGCGAGAACTCGGCCTGCGCGAAGGTGACGTTCGCCGAGCAGGTACCGGGGCTGACCGTGCGCTATCAGCGGCGCACTCCGCTGCTGCAGCACCTGGTCGAGTCGGTCGGCGTCGTACTGGCCGGCCGGGGCGGGGCGAGGATGCTGCGCATCCTCAACGTCACACTGTCTCGGTGCACCGTGCTCGCGCAGCTGATGCGGGTCCCGCTGCCGCCGCTGGTGACACCACGGGTGCTGGGCGTGGACGACTTCGCGCTCTACGGCGGCACCTACGGAACCCTCCTGGTCGACGCTGACACCCGACTCCCGCTCACACTCTGGGAGGGCAGAGACGCCGAACCGCTCAGCCGGTGGCTGCGCGAGAATCCAGGGGTGGAGATCGCCTGCCGCGACGGCTCGCTCGTCTATCGGCAGGGAATTACAGACGGTGCCCCCGACGCGGTGCAGGTCAGTGACCGTTTCCATCTGTGGCAGGGCCTGTCCCGCCGCGTTCAGGACATCGCTTCCGCCCACCGCGGGTGCCTGCCCGCAGCACTGCCGGCATCCGAGGAGCGCGAGCTGACACCAGCCGAGGAGTCCGCCGAAGACGCCGCGGCGAACACGCGGGCCGGGCGGCACGCCCGACGGCTGTTCGAGACCGTGCACACGCTCACCGACATGGGCCGGTCCTACAGTGCCGTGGCCCGGGAGGTCGGCCTGGACCGCAAGACCGTACGCAAGTACGCCCAGGCCCGCACCTGGCAGGAGGTCATGCGCCGGCCTCCCCGCAAGCCCTCCACCCTGGACCCCTACCTCGACTACCTGCAGCAACGCTGGGACGAGGGACAGCACAGTGCCAAGATCTTGCACCAGGAGCTCCACTCCAAGGGCTATCTTGGCCACTACCAGCGCGTGAAGATGGCCGTTGCACCTCTGCGGCGCGGCCTGCCCCTGGACGAACCGCGCGAGCGGCCTCCCTCCCCGCGCGAAGCCACACGCTGGATCATCACCGCTCCCGGCCGGCACGGACCACAGGCCGCCGAGCGCCTGGGCCGGCTGCTGGCGCACTGTCCGGAACTCCGCCACGCCCACGAACTGGTACGCCAGTTCGCCGCCATGCTCGAAGCCCGCGACGCCACACCACTGACAGGCTGGCTCGACCGGCTCGCCACCAGCGGACTCTCGCCCCTGGTCAGCACGGCCAGAGCACTCCGCGAAGACCAGCAAGCAGTCGTCCAGGGGATCGTCACCCCTTACAACTCCGGGGTCAACGAGGGCCGCATCACCGACGTGAAGCTCCAGAAAAGAATCATGGCGGGACGCGCCGGGGTCCCGCTCCTGCGCCACAGAGTCGTCCTGATAGCCCACCTCCGCCGCCGCTATGCGGACGGGCCGACCGTCACACCAAGATGATCTCCGGCTACGAAAATCTTGCCAGAGCCACGTTCACGTGTACGCCGACACCACTACGACCAACTGCTGCGACTGCGTCGGCCGGACCGCCCCACCACCTGAAGGAGAACAGCTGTGACCTTCCCCCGCCAGCGAGGAATCACCGAGCAAGCTGCCACTGCCGCGGTCGATCAGGCATGCAGGATGCTGCGGCTGCCCACTATCCGGTCCCAGTTCCCCGAGGTCGCCGCGACGGCCGAACGCGAACAGATGTCCTACCTCGGCTTCCTCTCGGAGCTCCTGCTGGCAGAGTGCGACGACCGGGGCCGCCGCCGCTCCGAACGGCGCATCAAGGCCGCCGGCTTCCCCCGCGACAAGTCCCTGCGAAAGTTCGACTTCGACGCCAACCCCAACATCGACGCGGCCATGATCCACACCCTCGCCAAGTGCGAATGGATCAAGAAGAGCCTGCCGCTCTGCCTGATCGGCGACTCCGGCACAGGCAAGTCCCACCTGCTGATTGCGCTCGGCACCGAAGCCGCGATGGCCGGCTACCGGGGTCAAGTACGTCCTGGCGACGAAGCTGGTCAACGAGCTCGTCGAGGCCGCCGACGAGAAGCAACTGACCAAGACCATCGCCCGCTACGGCCGCGTGGATCTTTTGTGCATCGACGAGCTCGGCTACATGGAACTCGACCGGCGCGGCGCCGAGCTCCTCTTTCAGGTTCTGACCGAGCGGAAGGAAAAGAACAGCGTGGCGATCGCCTCGAACGAGTCCTTCTCAGGCTGGACAAAGACGTTCACCGATCCGCGTCTTTGCGCGGCCATCGTCGACCGCCTCACCTTCGGCGGGAACATCATCGAGACCGGCACCGACTCCTACCGCCTCGCCTCCACCCGCGCCCGCGCCGAACAGCAAGCCGCCGCTGGCTGAGCGTCTGACCGTCGGAGCTTCCCTCAGCCTTGATCTTGGACACTGAAACGGTCTACCGTCGGCAGACCTACCGTCTTCCTAACTGGAAGTGTTCATGCCTCGCCGGTCACCGGGCGAGATCAGGGCTCAGCTCCCACGCCGGGCCAACCGAGTCAGGCATCGTCGGAGCCCCGTCATTCGAGGGCTGTCCGCATCCGCGAACAGGCAGATCGCACACTTCGAGCGCATCCATGGGCTCCCAGCCGGCGAGGTCGCACACGCGTTTCGTCGATGGAGTGCCACTGCCCGAAGGCCACGAAGGGATGTCACTCCCTTCTACGGATACGACGACACCGACCTGCGGAGCGGCTACTACCACGTCCGCACCCTGCTGGAGCTCACGCTCCGGCTTCTCCGCACGAAGGCACGACGCGAACTGCGTGCAGTCATCGCGCCCGTGGATGACCAGATCCTCCGGCGCACGGTCAACAATCCGTTCGAGGCCCCCGACCTTCCCTGGTGGAAGCGCCGAATCGAGCTCTGACCCACTTGACCGTCGGCCCTGCCGTTGCCGCGTGCTGCTACTTCTCATCGACATTCCGAGTCTCTTGAAGGTTCTGGCACAGATCTTGGGGAGCCGTCGCGGAGGGTGACGGCGTCGTTCGATTGCGAGGAGACGGTTCGAGTGAGACCGCGCACGCCGTGTCCTCCGACAATCAGAAGTGACGCTCCCTCAGGTCCCTGCCGGTCGGTGCTGCGATCGGCTGCGGACGGTGATGGTGCTGGTCATGCAGACCGACGCACCGTTCTGGGACTCGCTGGTGTTCGACGGGATCGACGATGTGGATGTCCAGGTGGTTACGGCCGCGTTCGGCACGGTCGAGGTGGTGGCGAGAGGCCGCGCGACTGGAGCGGCATGTCCGGGCTGCGATCGCTTTTCGGACCGGGTCCACGACCGCTACCAGCGCAGGCTGCAGGACCTGCCGCTCGCTGATCAGGGCTTTGTGATCCGGCTGACCGTCCGGCGGTTCATCTGCGGGTCGGCGGACTGCTCGCGCCGCACCTTCGCCGAGTCGTTCTCCCGACTGGCCGCCCCGTACGCACGGTTCACCACTCGGCTCAACCATGCCCTGGAGCAAGTGGGACTCGCCTTGGCCGGGAGGGCCGGCGCCCGGCTGGCTGCCTACTTGGGCTTCGGTGCGGGACGGATGATCTTGTTGCGCAGGGTCATGGCATTGCCTGATCCGCGGCTCAGTACGCCGCGGGTGCTGGGTGTGGACGACTTCGCGATCCGTCGCGGCCAGACGTACTCCACCGTCTTGACCAGCGTCGAAGACCATCGTGTGGTCGATGTGCTCCGGACACGTGAAGCCGGTCCCCTGGCCGCCTGGCTGACCTGCCACCCTGGCGTGGAGATCATCTGTCGGGACCGGGCCGGCGCCTACGCCGAGGGCGCCCGGCGCGGTGCTCCCGATGCCCTGCAGGTCGCTGACCGGTTTCATTTGTGGCAGGGCCTGGGCCGGGCTGTGGAGACCTGCGTCGCCGCCCACCGCGACTGCCTGCATGGTCCGTCGCCCGGCGGCGCACTGCCGGAGGCGATGAGTGCAGAGTCCCGTCGGCCGCGGGACGACAGCGAACCCCTCGGCCGGCGAGCCGAGCGCAAGAAGGCCGCACACGCCCTGGTCCACGAGATGCTCACCCAGGGCCACTCCCGCCGGGCGATCGCCCGGCACCTGGGCTGGGGCCTCAACACCGTGCTCCGGTACGCAAACGCCGCACGCTGGCAGGACACCATGCGCGAGAACCGGCCCCGCTCCAGCAGATTGGACCCGTACAAGCCCTACCTGGAGCGGCGATTCGCCGAGGGATGCACCAACATCACCCGCCTCCACGGTGAACTCCTCGCCGACAACGCGCCCGTCACCTACCAGATGGTTCGCGCCCACATCGCCACCCTGCGCACGGCTCCGGCTGGGGCGCCGCCCCGGCCGCCGACAGTGCGGCAGGTGACCGGCTGGATCACGCAGGTCAAAGGGATGGTGTGACCGGTTCTCGGGGTGCTCACGCTGGTCGTGGGCGGGAGTCCGCGGAGAATCATGCGACTCCTCCTGTGGTCCGGCCCGGCGTGTGCTGGGTGCCGGGTTGCTGGGTGTGCGGCGGCGGGGCCGTCGCCGGGGTGGGCTGCGGGCGGGGGCCGTGGGCGGCTTCGCGCGCCCGCCGGCTGTCCTGGAGCGTGGCGGCCACCTGCGCGGCGGCGGCTTCCAAGGTCTGGCGCGTCTGCTCCGCCACGTACCGCGACGGCCTGCGAGGCCGCCGCCGCGTTCGAGGAGTTCTGGCTCGACCTCCACCACGGCCTCAACCCCGATGCCGTCCCCGGCACCCGGGACCTGGTCGCCCACGTCGCCTGAGTTCGCGCGGCGCAGGCCCCGTTGGGGCCCGCGCCGCGTGCTGGATCAGCGCAGGAAACCGAGCAGCATCTTGGTCAGCTCGCGGGGCTTCTCCTCGGTTACCCAGTGGCCCGAGCCAGCAAGGACCTTGGTCTCGACGTCAGTGCCGTATTTGCTCCACTGTGCGCCGACTCCGGCCCCCAGCGCCTCACTGCCGCCGATGGCAAGGATGGGCATGTCCAACTTGCCCTTTGAGCTCAGCTGCTTGCTCTGGAGCACGTCCTGATCGAGGGATCGGTACATATTCATCCACGCCGTGAAGCGACCGGGCTCGCGGAGGAAGCGAGCGTAGTACTCGTACTCGGACGAGTTGAAGGCGTTCTTGACGCCGAGGTACTGGTCAATGAATCCCTTGACGAAGTCGTTCTCGTGTCCACGCACGAGCTGCTCGGCCAGCTTCTTCTGGAAGAAGCCGTGGTGCCACACGTACAGTCCTCCCCGAGGAGCCAGGGACGGGAAGGCGTAGATCGACTCATCGACGATCGGCCCCTCCATGACGACAGCACGGCTGACTTCGTCGCCCCACTTCGCCAGATACGGGTACGCCACCCACACGCCGACGTCGTGGGCCACCAGCTGCACGTTCTTGTTGAGGCCGAGCTGGGCAAGCAGCGTGTGCACGTCGTCGGCCAGCTGGATGGTGTCGTAGCCCTTCTTCGGGACGTCGGAGTCGCCGGTGCCTCGGAGGTCGACGGCGATCACCGTGTGCTCACGGGCCAGAGCCTCCATCTGAGGTCGCCATTCTTCCGACGTCTGAGGGAAGCCGTGCACGAGGACAACAGGGGAACCGCTGCCGGCACGCAGGTAGTGCATGCGGAAGCCGTTGACCTGGGCGGAGTGAGACATAACCCCGCCGTGGTCGCCCGCCTCTCTGACCGCCTTGGCCGACGTGGATCGGTCAACGGTGGTCGCCACCGAGTCGCGGCCCGTTGCCTCAGTCACGTCCGCCGTGGTGAAGAGCACCGTCGCCGCCGTAGCGAATGCGACGAGCGCTCCGATCATCCGATTCTTCTTGATCATTCTTCTCTCGTTCCGTTGATGGTTGCTCGCTCGTGCAGGCTGGGTGTTGCCTTGCATCGGGTGGCACCGGCCAGCGTGAGCGCGTGCTCAAGGCCGGCTTGCGCGGCTTGGGCCGCTCTGCTTGCCGGGTCTCTTGGTGGGCAGCGCTGTCGGTAAGGCGCTGGCAGCGCGTTGGGACCAGTAGCTGCCCGACCGTCGTTGCGGCGTCGCCGCCGGCTGATCGAACCGGGCCGTCTGGAGCGGTCTCTCAGGCCGCTGCCTTTTCGGTGGTCCGCAGCTGTTCGAGCGCTGAGGGCGTATCTGTGCGGGTGGCGCGGATCGCCGTGAGGGTGAGCAGCGGCACCAGGCCGAGTGCGACCATGAGCATGCCCACCAGGGCCGGCCCGGTCAGGCCCAGCGAGGAGTCCAGTGCGATGCCGGCGGTAAGGGAGCCGCCCGCGATGCCGACGTTGAACGCCGAGGCGGTCAGCGCGTAGGCGAGGGTGGGCGCGTTGTCCGCGAAGCGCACGGCCAGGGTGGTGGAGACCGGCGGTACCGACTGGCCGGCCAGGCCCATGAGTATCAGCAGTACGACGGTGGCCGCCGGGTGGGTGGACAGCGGGGTCTGCAGCAGGGCCAGGACCAGGAAGGCGATCAGGGCCGCACCGATCAGGGCGGCCAGTGGCGCGCGGTCGCCGAGGCGTCCGCCGATGTTCGTGCCGATCAGGGCGCCGATGCCGTAACCGACGAGGATCAGGGAGACGGCGCCGGTGGGGACGCCGGCCCGGTCGGTGAGCAGCGGTGCGATGTAGGAGTAGACGGCCATGACTCCGCCCAGCAGCAGTACGCCCGCGACCCAGGTGAGCCAGAAGCGCCCCGAGCGCAGCGCCGCGAATTGCGACCGTACGGAGGGTGCGCGGCCGGTGTGAGAGGCGGTGGGGATGAACCGGCCGATGATCAGGGCGACGACGCCGGCGAGGACGGCCAGGGCCCAGAACGCACCGCGCCAACCGATGTGGTTGCCGACCAGGGAGCCGATCGGGACGCCGATCACAGTGGCCAGGCCGATACCGCTGATGATCATGCCGGAAGCGCGGGCGCGGGCGTTGGGGGCGACGGCGGCGAGGGCCACGGCCCCGGCGACGGCCCAGAAGGTGCCGGTTGCGAACGCCGTGATCACGCGGGCGACCAGCACCAGCGCGAAGGAGGAGACGAGCGCGGCGAGCGCGTGACCGAGGGCGAAGACGACCAGCGCCAGTACCAGCGTGGACCTTTGGGGCAGCCTCAGGGTGGCGATCGCCATCGCGGGCGCCCCGACGATCATGCCGATGGCGAAGAACGTGATGAGCAGGCCGCCGCGGGAGACGCCGACCCCGAGATCGGCGGCCATCTCGGGCAGGATGCCGGCGACGATGAACTCGGTGGTGCCCATCAGGAACGTGCCGAGTGTCAGCAGCCAGACGACGAACGGCAGTCTGACGGTTGACTGCGCGGAAGAAGGCATGAGTGCGTGGCCCTTCAGGGAGGGACGGCACGAGCGGCATGAGCGGCTCGAACGGCGTGAACACCACAAACATCAGTACCGATCGGTACTGATCGATGCTGAAGGGGACCGTAGCACATCTGCATCGACCGGTACGGAAGAGGTAGGATCGCCCCATGGAGACGCGACAGAAGGCACCGCTCGGCCGGCCAAGGGGTTTCGACACCGAGGAAGCCCTGGAACGCGCCATGCGGGTCTTCTGGGAACAGGGCTACGAGGGCGCCAGCCTCACCGACCTGACCAACGCCATGGGCATCACCCGCACCAGCATGTACGCGGCCTTCGGCAACAAGGAGGCCCTGTTCCACAAGGCTCTGGAGCGCTACACCGAAGGCCCCGCCTCGTACGGAGCGCGGGCCTTGCAGGAGCCGACTGCCCGCCAGGTGGCCACCGCGTTCCTCACCGGCTCCGTCCGGGCCACCACCAGCCCCGGCTGCCCCACCGGATGCCTCGGGGTCCAAGGGTCCCTCGCTGCCGGCGACCCGGGCCGCAACGCCCGCGACACCCTCGCCGCCTGGCGGAACGAGTACACCTCCCAACTTTGCAACCGGCTCAAGCGTGCCGTCGAGGAATGCGACCTGCCCCCGGACGCCGATCCCGGACTACTCGCCCGCTACCTCATGACCGTGTCAAACGGCATCGCCGTTCAAGCCGCCAGCGGCGCCACTGAGGACGACCTCCAGCAGGTGGTCGACATGGCCCTGCGAAGCTGGCCAGCAGCCACGGACCCGACTCGGCGGGCCTGTCAAACGAGCGGGTCTGCTCCGTAGTCGGTGGTGACGGTCGACGCCTGGATGGCCCGGGCGCCATTGATCCGCAGGTCGATGGTGGGTATCGACAGGGACTCCCCAGTGCCACCGTCGACGACCTGACGATGGACTCCAAGGGCCGCGGAACACGGCCCTCGCCTTCTGCGGCCAGATCGACGTCGACGCCTGGTGGGCCGAGAACAGCGAGCACAGCCGCAACTGCTTGAGGGCCTTCCTCAACCGGGCCATGCAGAGCCGCCATTGCCGACGCTCCCTCTCCATTCCCGCGATGAAGGCCACCCGACGAGCCACGCTGGGCGAAGACGAACGCCTGGACGCCCTCGGCCGACTGCTGACCGACCCGGACATACCGAAGAACCTCCGCGTCGCCGTCGTCGTTCAACTGGACGTGGTCGGCGAGTTGGGCGAGCAGCTGACGGCTGGTTTCCGCGGGCAGCCATACTTGCTTCCCGCAGGTCCTCGCGAGCGTCCACATGATCCTGAAGAACAGCCCAAACTTCACCTCCGCACCCCCGTGAGGTTCCCCCTGCCGACCGGACAGCTTGATACTGGGACGGATGGTCCCGGAGGAAGCAGTCACAGGTAGTGCGCAGCAAGAGCAACATGAGTAAGCGGGACGCGGTCGCCTTGGCATTGTCCTCGGAGAAGACGGTCACGGAGGTCGCGAGGGATCTGGGCGTGAGTCCGGAAGGGCTGCGCGGGTGGGTGAAGCAGGCGAAGGTCGACCGCGGTGAGGGGCCCACCCGGCGGCTTCGGGCTCGGTCGGGAACAGCACCTGCGCCGGGTGGGCGGTGAGGCCCTGCACGACGTGGGATGCTCCTCGCCGACATCAGCGAGAGCAGCTGGCGTGCTGCGCTTGGACGCCGGACCGCCGACCAGAGCAGCCTCATGCCGCACTGGATCCCCCAGCTCCCCGGCGAGGCCGAGCACACCGCCACCCATGACGCCGAACTCGCAGGCGCCTGCGACTACCTCTGCGCCACCCTGCGCCGGATCCGGCTTGTCGACGCGCTCACCCGCGGGAGCGGTCACGTCCACCTGTTCACCACCCGCCACCACGGCGACCTCCACATGGTCGAGGTGTGCGAGGCCACCCCCACAGTCCTGCCGTTGTGGACCTCCCGGTCCCTGCCCCTGGCGCTGTGGCCCGCCGGTTCGATCCCCGCCCCGGGCCCGAGGGACCCGCGCACTGCTGTGCTCGACCTCCTCACCGAGATCGAACCCGCCCATGCCCCTTCCAGCGCCGCCGACCACCGCGCCGCCCGCGCCCTGTGCCACCTCACCGGCCTGAGCCCCGCCCCCGTCCTTGTCTAGGCCGCCGAGCACGTTCTCGACGTCGCCACCCACGTCCCCGCCGACCCCGCCCACGCCGGCTTGTACACCTGCGGTGGCTGGGCAGGCAGCTGCCGCACGTATCCCCAAGGCACCGTGCACGGCACAGACCCCTGCCTCCCGCCCGGCGCCGAGACCGTCACCGACCTCCCCGAGGACGCACTCCAGGGCGTCGGCAGGCACTTCTCCAGCCGATCCTCCGACACCTCGCGCACCGACCTCGTCAACGCCGGCCAGGAAGAACTCGTCCACCTGCTCGACTGGGCGCTCGCCGCCGCGACCTGCCCCATCAGCCGTCGGGACTGGAACGCGGACACGGAGTCGTACATCACCCCCGCCAACGACACCCCGCTGCGGCGCACCGACAAGGCCCGCCGTCACTGCCACTGGATCCTCGAGATCCATCTCGTCGACCGCGAACACGGCTTCGGCGGCTTCTACGAGGAGCTGCTCACCCTCTGATCCATGCTCGCGGCCCAGGAGGAGTACCCGTTCGCGAGCGGCCGGGGCAGGTCATCGCGGACCCTCCTCGACCTCCTCGGGCTTCCACCCCCAGACGGTGAGCATGCCGGCCGACAGCGCGGCGCAGTCGTCAGAGTCCAGGTACCGGACCGCCTCGTCGACGGCCGCGTCGTCGACCAGGCCGGTGGCGAGCATCGCCGCTCGGCTCCGCTCCCAAGTGTCCGCCCAGAAGCGGCTGATGGGACTGCCCGGCAGCAGCGGCGGCACATGGATCTCGGCGGCGACGGAGTCGAGCCCTGCCCCACGCAGCAGCTGCGGGTACGACGGCACCCAGGAGACGTCGGTGCCGATGGTGGCCCGCAGCGCTTGCCACATCGCCCGCATCACCGCGCTGTACGGCGTGTCGGGCGCCCGGTCGCTCGTCAGGTCGATGGCGTCACTGAGCACCAGCACACCGCCGGGCGCGACGAGTTCGGTAAGTGCGGTGATCAGGCGGTCGCGCTCGGCGAGGTGCATCAGCACGAAGCGGGCGTGCACGAGCCGGAACCGGCCGGGGACGGCGTCCGGCGCGCTGATGTCGGCCTGCATCACGTCGAGCCCGGGCACGGGCCGCGCGCAGAGGAAACGTACGTCGCGGTCCACCGCGAGCACGCTCGCCACCCCGGCCTCCTCCAGCAGCCTGCGGGAGACCGTGCCCGTGCCGGCGCCCACGTCGAGGCAGCGCCACCCCGGGCCGACCCCGAGAGCCCGCAACCGGGCCATCGTGATGTCGTCGTAGGCGAGGGCGCCGAAGTCGATGCGCTCGCCCTCGCCCGCCTGTTCGGGACGGAAGACGGCCTCGCCGTAGCGGCCGTCTCCCGGCGCGTCCCCGCGCGCGGCGGCGCTCACGTCGCGGTCGGCGTGACGCCGAGGGCGTCGCCCTCGATGAGTTCCAGCGCCCGGCAGGTAAGGACCTGATAGGCAAGGACCTGATAGGCAAGGGCCCGGTGGACAGGGGCCTTATAGGCAAGAGGCTGGAGCAGCGGGTCGTCGAACAGTTTCATGACCGGACCTCTTCACACGGTGGGGCGGTGCCGGGCGGCCCGTCCCGAGGCCGCCACCCACCCGATCCTCCACAGACGGCCTCCCGCAGAGCCGAGGCGCGCCGCGCCTGAGCCGATCGGACCTGGGGGCGCGCCGCGCCGTTGATCTCTGTTGGGCGGCGGTGTCCGCAGCTGCCATGTGGCCGAGGACGGCGCGTCGGGGCGGGTGATGCGCCCGACTGTCACATCCCCACGGCAGCCTTGTCACAGGGCCCCGCCGATATCCCACCGGCGTGGCCGTCGCCTTGCCCTTTTTCGCACCACCGTCTTGTGGCACCACCGTCCAGGGGGGACACGCAGCGGATGACCAGTGGCCTGGACCGGCTGTCCGCCGCGCTGGCCGACGGCTCGGCGGGCGGGGTGAAGGTCACCACCCGCAAGGGCGAGCCGTGGATCACCGTGCCGAAACTGGAACCGCTGGACGAACCCACCGGTCTGCAAGCCCTCAAGGAGGAGGTGATCCGCCGCTGGGGTGTCCTCGACCTCCTGGACGTGCTGAAGAACGCCGACTTCGCGACCGGCTTCACCGACGAATTCGCCTCGGTGGCCGCCTACGAGCGCATCGACCGCGCCACCCTCCAGCGCCGGCTCCTGCTCGCGCTCTTCGCACTGGGCACCAACATGGGCATCCGGGCCATCGTGGCGACCGGCGAGCACGGCGAGACCGAAGCCGCCCTGCGGCACGTGCGGCGGCATTTCATCACCGTCGACAACCTCCGGGCCGCCGTGACGAAGCTGGTGAATGCCACCTTCGCCGCCCGCGACACGGAATGGTGGGGCAGGGGCACCGCGTGCGCCTCGGACTCGAAGAAGTTCGGCTCCTGGTCCAGCAACTTCATGACCGAGTACCACGCCCGATACGGCGGCAAGCGTCATGATCTATTGGCACGTCGAGCGAAAGAACGTCTGCATCTACAGCCAGCTGAAGTCCTGTTCGTCGTCCGAGGCCGCGGCGATGATCGAGGGGCTGCTGCGGCACTGCACGGACGCTGAGATCGAGTCCAATTACGTCGATACCCACGGCGCTTCCGTGGTCGGGTTTGCCTTCACCGAGCTGCTGAACTTCCGTCTGCTGCCCCGGCTGAAGAACATTGGCAGCGTCCGCCTGTACCGCCCGGACGACACCCCTCCCGGCTGGCCGGCCCTCGGCGGCTCTCTCACCCGTCCGATCCGCTGGGAATTGATCGCCCAGCAGTACGACCAGATGGTCAAGTACGCCACCGCCCTGCGCCTGGGCACTACCGAGGCCGAACAGGTCTTGCGACGCTTCACCCGCGGCGGCCCCAAGCACCCCACCTACCAGGCCCTCGAAGAACTCGGCCGCGCCGTGCGCACCATCTTCGCCTGCGACTACCTCGCCAGCCCCGACCTGCGCCGCGAGAGCCACGGCGGCCTCCAGGTCGTAGAGAACTGGAACAGCGGGAACCCCGTCATCCACTACGGCAAGGACGGCGCCCTCACGGGCCCGGACAAGGAGCACGCCGAGACCTCGATGCTAGCCCTCCACTTGCTCCAGAACGGACTCGTCTACATCAACACCCTGTTGCTGCAACAAGTCCTCGCCGAACCGGCCTGGGCGAAGAAGCTCAGCGCGGAGGACCGGCGCGGGCTGACCGCCATGTTCTGGTCGAACATCAACCCGTACGGCACCTTCCATCTCGACATGGACAAGCGGCTCGACCTGGGGCTTTCGGTCAGTGTGCCCCGGCCACGCTCCCCCGAGTCCGCCTCAGCACTGCCGAGCTGAACGCGTCGGTGGAGGGCCAGAACTGACGTCGGCCGTGGCGACGCACCGCGTCTAGGCGCATGAACGTCTTCCACGGCTCGGTCACTTTCGCCGCCGGTCCCGCCCCCGGTCGGCCTCAGCCCTCTGCCTTCTTCACGAGGGCGCTGATGAGCTGTTCGTCGGCCGCGGTCAGCTCCTTCAGGGCGTAGGCGGTCGGCCACATCGCGCCCTCGTCGAGTGCCGCCTGGTCGCTGAAGCCGAGCGTGGCGTACCGCGACTTGAACTTCTCCGCGCTCTGGAAGTGGCAGACGACCTTGCCGTCCCTGGCGTACGCGGGCATCCCGTACCAGAGCTTGGGCGCGAGGTCGGGAGCGGCGGTCTTGACGATCTCGTGGATCCGCTCGGCGAGGACCCGGTCCGCTTCCTGCATCTCGGCGATCTTCGCGAGCACGTCCTGCTCCGCTGCCGCCTCCTTCTCCGCCCGGGACGAACCACGCCGCGCCGCCGTCTTCTTCTGCTCGCGTGCGTGCTCCTTCATCGCGGCCCGCTCCTCGGCGGTGAATCCGTCGTACTTCTCGGCGGTCGTGCCGGAGTTCTCGGCGGACGACTTCGTGGACGGCATAGCAGGTTTCCTCTCGTACAAGGTGAGACACGGCGGTGCGGAAGTACAGGATCGGAAGTCAGGACGGTGTGGGAGCGGGCGGCGCGGCGGCCTCCCAGGCGAAGCCGTCCGGGTCGGTGAAGGCGTCGGCGGTGCTGCCGAGGACGATGTGGTGCGAGCCGGTGCCGTCGGCGGGGACGCCGAGGTCCTTGGCCAGCGCGCGGCGCTTGTACAGCGCCAGCTTGACGGGGCTGGACTGACCGGGGGCGAACTCGGCGTACTTGCCGCCGAAGCTCTTGGCCACGGTCAGGCCCCGGTCGATGTAGAACTGCTCGGTGGCCTTCACGGCCTCGACGCCGAGCAGCAGGACCAGCTCGTCGATCTCGCGGGTGTCGGGGCCGGTGACCTTCTTCGCCGAGGTCGCGATCTTCCAGATCGTCCCGTCCGGGGCCTGGACGACGCCGCTGTAACCCCACAGCGACTTCGCGGCGGGCTTCAGGACCGTGGCGCCGGCGTCCACGGCGGCGCCGACGAAGCCGTCGACGGTGGCCGGCCCGGACACCGTGAGCCCCAGGGTGAAGCCGCGGAATCCGGTGGAGTGCGCCTCGGACGCCCGCAGGCTCAGGTACGTGTCCACGCCGAAGGCACTGTAGAAGCGGCGGGCGGCCTCGGGGTCGGCCACCTCAAGGGTGACGGACGCGAGGGACATGTGGGCTGCGGTGGAAGTGGTGGTTGCCATGACCATCACGCTAGGGGCTGCACGGCGGCCGGGGCTTCTCGATTCCTGACCGGTCTCGCCACTTGCTTGGCCACGCACGCGGGCATCCCCTCCACCGTGATCGCCGAGCCCCCGTCACGGGCCGTATCCGCGGCATCGGCAGGGTCGGACGCAGCATCTGCCGCCTGGCGCCGGAAGGCCCCGGGAGGCATGCCGACCAGCTCGGTGAAGCGGGTGGTGAACGTGCCCAGCGACGCGCAGCCGACCGCGAAGCAGACCTCGGTGACGCTGAGATCGCCCCGCCGCAGCATCGCCGTCGCCCGCTCGATGCGACGCGTCATCAGATACGCGTACGGCGACTCACCGTAGGCAACCCGGAACTGCCGACTCAGGTGCCCGGCGGACATGTGCACATCGCGAGCGAGCGCCTCCACGTTCAGCGGCTGCGCGTACTCCCTGTCGATCCGGTCGCGGACGCGGCGCAGCCGCGCGAGATCGTCCAGGCGCTGCGCCTGGACGCGTGCACGCCGCCATTCAGGCTTACACATGAAAACCCTCCCCTTTGTCGTTCATCTTCGAATGCCATCGACGTCTTCGAGCGTCTGGGGTGCCGGCCTCGGCGGACACCACAGACGCTCGGTGGTGTGGACCGGCCCGTCGGACTCGAAACCTGCCGGGCGAGCAACTGCCGGACAGCGGCGGGACGGAGTCCGGGCTCACGGCCGGTTCAACGAGGCTCCGGACGCGGCCCTGGCAAGCGGCCGGCAGGGCAGGCACGTCCGCTCTGGTGCGCCGCCGTGCTCCTTATGGGCGGTCGCGATGTCGGCCCGCACAGCCGCACCGATACCCGCAGGGCTCAGCGCAGCTCCTGGATGCGGACCAGGTTGCCCGCGGGGTCGCGGAAGGCGCAGTCGCGGATGCCGTACGGCTGCTCGGTCGGCTCCTGGACGACCTCGGTGTCACCGGCCTGTACCTTCTCGAACGTGGCGTCGAGGTCCGGGGTGGCCAGCAGGATCCAGCCGTAGGTGCCCTTGGCCATCATCTCGGTGATGGTGCGGCGCTCATCCTCCGTGATGCCGGGATCGGCGGCAGGTGGGGTCAGAAGGATCGACGTGCCAGGCTGACCGGCCGGGCCGACCGTGATCCAGCGCATCCTGCCTTGCCCGACATCGCTGCGGACCTCGAAGCCGAGGACGTCGCGGTAGAAGGCGAGCGACGCGTCCGGGTCGTCGTGCGGCAGAGCGGTCGTGTGAATGGTGATGTCCATGGCGAGCAGGCTAGACGCGACTCCGTGAGCTGCGCTTCTCGACTCCTGCTCGATCCGGACACGTCCGGACGTTCGCAGGCAGCGCACGCGCTTCCCGCGACAGCGCACCCGACGCCCTGTCAGCTGCCCTCCAGGGGCAACGGAGGCTTAGCGCCGGCCTTTCGTTCCGATGTATCGACGTTCCCTGACTTACGCTACGGGCAGCATCTTCCGAGTGTCGGCAAGCGTCGGGCCGCGTATCGAGAAATGACGCCCGCAGCAGGTGAACCACACACGTTTGCACCACAGTTCGCGGCCAGACCTCGCCGACCGCGTCGGGCAGCCCCTTCAGCCCGTCGCAGACCAGCATGAGGACG